>JAUILJ010000223.1 GCA_030433055.1 Polyangia bacterium | reverse complement strand
CTCGATATCGCCCAGCTCGGAAGTGCTCGCGAACAGCAACATTGTTGCATTCTCGCGCACATCGAATGCGACAGTGTCATAGATCAGGCTTTTCGACATGCGTGACTCCGCTTTAAGGGGTCAATTGAGTCTACGCCAGGGACGCGCCCAAATGCGAATCATGGCGTTTCAGGGAAAATCGCGGCGAATCGCGCGAATACGCTCGTCCTTGTTGCGCCAGATATCACTGAGCCACTGGTGCATATCCCGGCGAAACGCACGGTCCGTCTCGTAGCTGCCGCTGAGCAGGAAATCAGCGACAGGGAGCGCCGTGACCTCGACAACCGACCGTACCCGGGTGCCACAGCACATTGCCCAGAATTTTGGCACGCCATCCCTGTAAACGATCGTAACGTCAAGGAGTCGGTCAAACAGCTCCCCCATGGAGCCGAGAGCGACGGCAACCCCGCCGGCCCGCGGGGCCAACAGATGCTCGTACGGGGATTTGCGCGCGACCCGCTTTTCCTCGCTAAAGCGCGTGCCTTCAATGAAGTTGATAACAGAGGTCGGCGTGTCGCGGAACTTGGCGCAAGCCTTGCGCGTGGCCTCCAGGTCTTTGCCCTTTTCCTCAGGATGCCGGGCGAGGTACGACGGCGAATCCTGAAGGATTTCACGGCGCCGAAGGCCAATCGCACGCTTCCACCAAGGATTCCCAGCGCCCAGAAGCCGAGGATCCAAGGCGAAATCAGCAGCATCCAGTCCTGGGCCGATTCCGCGGCAGCCGCCTTCACGACGGGAACCGGCTCGGGCGGAATTGACATCTGGGCCGGAAACGCCGGGTGAGTCATCGCTGACGACGACGGTGGAACCGCAGCTTGCGGCGGCCGATCCCCGTGAACTCTTCCAGCTGCTGCATGGTGGCGGTCTCCATGTTGGAGACGATCGGCACCAGCACCTCGGCGGCTTCGTCGAGACTCATCGGCTCGTCCGCGTCGAGCTTGGACTTGAGCGTGGCCAAGGCGGCGTCGGCCGAGGGGGAGCTGGCGGGCGCGGACTTGGCTGCGACCTTCTTGCGTGCGGGCTTGGCCTTGGCGACCGGCTTGCTCGCAGCCGGCTTGCTCGCAGCCGGCTTGGCTTCCACCGCGGCGTTGGGCTGCGGCGCGGGCTCGGGCTCGGGTGCGCCACCGAGCAGCGCATCGGCGAACTCCTGAAGCGTCAGCGTCCCCATGGGCTCGCTCCAACCCAACGCTCGGGCTGCGTCCACAACATCGCCGACGGTGGCGTCTTGGGGCACGCTGGCCGCGAGCGCTCGCAGTGACGTCCGAGCGATGCTCAAAGAGCGCGCCGAGCGTGAGGCGATCGAGGTCTTTGCGCGCAACCTCGAGAAGCTGCTGCTCGCTGCGCCTTACGGTGAGCACTGGGTCCTCGCGATCGACCCCGGGCAACGCACGGGCTGCAAGTGCGTCGTCCTGGACCCCACTGGCAAGCTGATCCGCACGGCAGTAATCAATCTGGTCAACGGCCCTCGGGCACTGGAGCACGCCGAACGCACGCTCGCCGAGCTACTGCAGGAGTTCGCCGTCGCAGCTGTCGCCGTTGGCAATGGTACCCATGGTCGAGAGACTGAAGATTTCGTGCGTCAGCAGCTCGAGCGGCGCAAGCCCAAGCAGCCAATCCCCGTTGTCAGCGTCAACGAGTCCGGCGCCAGCGTCTACTCGGCGAGCGATGTGGCGCGGGAAGAGCTCCCGGACCAAGACGTCACCATCCGCGGCGCGGTGAGCATCGGACGGCGCCTGCAAGACCCCCTGGCAGAGCTCGTGAAGATCGACCCACAGAGCATCGGGGTCGGGCAATACCAGCACGACGTGAACCAGAGCCTGCTGGAGCAAAAGCTGGGGGAGGTAGTCGAGAGCTGCGTGAACCGCGTGGGCGTGGAGCTCAACACCGCGAGCCCAGCGCTGCTGGCGTTCGTCTCCGGCATCGGCCCGAAGCTGGCGAAGAAGATCGTCGCCCACCGCGCGGCCAAGGGCGCCTTCGACAGTCGCAAGGCGTTGCTGAAGGTGCCTGGGCTCGGCGCCAAGACCTTCGAGCTTGCCGCTGGCTTTCTCAGGGTCCGCGCCTCGAAGCACCCGCTGGACCGCAGCGCCGTGCACCCCGAGCGCTATGGGCTGGTAGAGCACATGGCGAAGGACCTGAGGGTCGGCCTGGTAGAGCTGGTGGGGCACACCGACGTGATCCGCAAGATTGATTCCGCGCGGTACCTTTCGGCGGACGTGGGAGAGTACACGCTGGAGCACCTGATGAGCGAGCTGGCGAAGCCCGGTCGGGATCCTCGCGCCAGCTTCGAGGCGCCCAAGTTCCGCGACGACGTGCGCACGCTGGAAGACCTGCGAGAAGGCATGGTGCTCGAAGGCCGAGTGACCAACGTGACCGCGTTCGGTGCCTTCGTGGACGTTGGCGTGCACCAGGACGGGCTCGTCCATATCTCCGCGCTCGCTGATCGCTTCGTGAAAGACCCGAATGAGGTCGTCGGTGTCGGCGACCCCATTCGGGTCAAGGTGCTCGGGGTCGATCTAGACCGCAAGCGAATCAGCTTGAGCGCGCGAGGCGTCGCCTAGGTCACTCGCCAGTGGCGGCACCAGGCGCTGGAGTGTCCAGGCGCCACTGCTCCAGCGAAAACAGCCCGGCGGTACGGGTGGTGGTGAAGTAGGCGACTCCATCGACGATCGCGAGGTGGTCCACCCAGCCGAGCTGGGTCGCGACTGCCCGAGGCTGCGCGCTCACCAGCTCCCCACTTTCAGCCGCGGGAATGTCGCGCTGCAGAGGGGTCGCCCACAGGGTTCCATCGCGGGCGTCCTCGCTTCCACTGTCAGTGACCCAGTAGGCCAAGCCACCTGAAATCGTCAGGTCGTGGGCATTGGACACCTCACCCACGCGCTCGACCGAACCGGATGCGTCGGCTCGCCATACGGAACCACCGGCGGTGCCGTGGACGAACCAGATCCCGCCGTCATCGGCCACCTGGAGATCTCGCGTCGCAAAGGCTCCAAACTTCGGGACTGTCTGCCCTAGCGCTCCGATCACTAGCTGATCGGCCGCTTGATCCCCCGTCTCGAGGTCCTGCTGCAAGTCGACGCGACGAATGCTGCCCCCGTCACGCTCGCTGGCGAAGTACAGGTAGCCGTCGCTCAGCGCAGGGGCGTGGGCACTGCCGTCGTTCACGAGCATCACGACCCGATTCGGCTCGTCGTTCACCACACCCACGATGCTCCCGCTGGTCCAGTCGTGCCAGATCACCATCCCGCTGCCCAACACCGCGCTGTCGGGCACATCAATCCCCGCCGCGAGCACGGAGGTCTGACCCGTTCGAAGATCCCAGAGCTGGAGCCCACCGCCGGTGGCGCCGTTCGTAGCCCACGCGGCGCGTTCGCCATCGGCCCCAATCCAGGACGGCTTGCTCTGCTGCTCCGCTACGACTGACACATCGCCGCTGGCGCGCGAGACCGCCAGGACTTCACCTTCCGAAGCATCCGCGAACAGCAGTCGCCCTCCGGCGACGGCCAACCAGTGCTCGCCATCTCCCGCGCCCGTGTAGAGCACCGTGGGGTGGCATGTCCCTTCCACGCAGCTCCCGCCTCCGCAGCTGTTCCCGCAGGCGCCGCAGTTGTCCGGGTCACTCGTGATGTCCGCCGTGCACTCGGGAACCGCGGGCTCACAGGTCGCCCCCAGCGCTGCCCCGGGGCACTTCTCCGGCGTGCCGGTCGCGCTGGGGTTCTGATGGCCGACATCCACGGAAGGGGCCTCCGTATCCACGGCGTCGTCCCCCTCGGGAGCGCCAGGATCCGAAAGCGAAGGAGCGTTCTCGTTAGCGCAGGCCAGGGTGAACAGGGCGGCGAGCAAGAATAGGCGTTTCATAGGTATTTTCCTTGGCAAGTGCGGACAACCAAGGCTTGGTGACCGCGGGACGTGTGGCGCGAGGCCATGAAGATGAGGCCGCTATCGGCCAGCTTCTGGTTAAGTTGCGTAAAAAGGGGGAGGGCAACCCACCGCACCTGGCACACGGTGCGGCGGCTCGCACGGCTGCCTGTCGCTTCGTCCGGCCGCCCGAGCTACTGGATCCGCGCGGCATCATTTGGTCACTGAGCCGAACCATCTAGAATCGCGCAGTTCCGTTACCTGAGCGCGGGAGCGCGCCTTCCCTGTTTCCCGAGGGATTCAATTCGGCCGCTCAGCCGTCGCGGCTGGAGCCGTGCTCCGCGCGCGGTCGCGGCCCGGCTGGGCTCCCTCGCCTACCGATACTTCCGGTACCCCGGCCAGGCGCCCCCCCGCATGCGCCGGCGAAGGCGAACCGGTGCTGTGGACGGCAGCGCCAAGGCCGATTGCGGCGCAGGAAAGGGCGGGTCACAGCCTGGGCCCTGGGATCCCGACAAAAACCCAGAGCAACGCGCCCCGACAGCACCGTTCAGGCGAACGGCCGCTTGGCGCGCGCACGCACGCGGTCGGCGCGCTGGCGCCGGCGGGATCTCGCCATTATCCGCAGGCCAGAGCCTCATGACCGGCTGGGTATTCTGCCTCGGTGTGGATCGCTCGAAACGTTTCGTTCACACTCCAAAGTCCGCGCGTCTCGTGCGCCGGCCCCGCTTACCTGGGTCGTCCGACGCGCGCCGTGCTGCGACTTGCTTTGGGATGGGACGAAGTATGAAACGTAAGGGGGCGGTGGGCCTACAGGACGCGAGTCGACCGGACTCACGCCGAGGCCGCTCATGGCGGCGCCTGGGCGCGTTGACCTGCGCACTGGGCTTGGGGCTAGTGCCCGGATGCAGCAACGACTTCAGCCTGGACCGCAAGGCACCACCGCGCGCCAGCGTCGGAACGGAGCTGTACTCTCTGGTGTGCGACCGCGTGGGCGCTCAGAGTCTGCGGGAAGACATCAGCGGCTCTTCGTTTCACGACATCTGCCACCCAAACTCTCGAGGCGAGTACGGGGCCCAGGTCAAGCGGCAGCTCTTGAACGCCCTCCGCAGTGACGCGCGGGACATCAACGGAGATCCAGTCCCGCTGGAGAAGCAAAAGGCCGATCGGGAGTATCACATCGCCCGTATCGAAGCCCTCGGGCGCCGCCGGGGAGATCTGATCCAGGCGTTCGACACAGCGCTGCCAGACATCGACATCGCGCTGCAGCAGGTGCGCAAGGCCGATGACCAGACGGACTGCAGCGCAGGCGGCGACAGCGACGCCCGGCGGGAGTTCCTCGAGGAACTGGCGGACACCTTCGCCAACTTCGTCGACCTCTACAACGACGAGACCATTCCTCAGCTGACGCGCGCGCTGGGGGGCCTGATGCTCGATCTCGAGCGCGACCCCGACGCGCAGGAGGCGCTCACTCGCATGGATGCGCGTCAGGGGTATCGACCGCTGAACGTCGCCCTCGGGGTGGCGCGCCCAGCCCTCGCATATCCGCGCCTGGGAGAGCTGGCCGACACGCTGCTCAACCTGCTCGCGTCGGACTCCGATCCCTACAACCCCAAGAACAAGCTCGACCCAAAGCTCGATACGTACTTCCAGAACCACAAGCCGGTAGTAGGCTCGGCCCACTCGCAGTTCCAGGACTTGCTCACGGTTTTCCGCGAGGAACTGCGTACCCCCTCCGAGCCTGCGCAAGGCCCGCTGGCTACCGTCTACGACGCACGGCTAGACCTCACCGCGATCAATCGCCCGCGCACCAAGCTCGAGATCGGCCAGGCGCTGCTACTCGATGAAGACCCCAGCTTCGAAGTCGGGCTGCCCCGCTACATCGTGGCCCGAGACACGCGCGGCGTGGCCCTGGTCAATCGGCCTCAGAACGTCCTCCCCTCGCCGTTCGTGCCGGGCGCAGATGGCAACCCTCAGCTGGACGATCTGGGCCAGTTCGTCACGCTCTCGGGCAACCAGCCACCGAGCCCCTTCTTCAGTGTGGGCTCCCCCGATGGCAACCGCGACACCTTCGGGCGGGCGCTGCTCGACCAGAGCGAGCCGCTCTACGTCTACCGCGACGTCAATCGCAGCCTGCTAGGGCGGGTCCTCAGGGACTTTCGCCCTCACCTGGTGAGCGCCGAGGACGGCGGCGACGAGGTCGTGATGAAGCTCCTCGCGGGGCTCCCGCTGCTGCTCGGGAATCGGGACCCTGACGCTCAGGCGACCAAGGTGTATCCACCGGATCCTGATCGCGCCGAGGAGTACGAGTTGGCGGGGCAAACGCCACCAAAGGACCTCTCCCAAACCCCGGTAACGCTCCACTACCGCGCTTACCGCGCGGAAAATTCTCCGCTGGCTCAGCTGGTGCACGGCGTCGGGGCGACGCTGGCACACCCGGAGGTGGACGACGCGCTGACGCTGATGCGGCAGCTGCTGCGCAAGTACCCCAAGATGGTGGCGCGCCTGGTGAAGCTGGGCCTCGAACTCAAGGCCATCGCAGACAAGCACCCCGAGGCCTTCATTCCAGAGAAATCGACCTTCTGGGACGAGCTGATCGACGTCTTCATCCGGATGTCACGCGACCCGGACATGCTCGAACAGCTGATCAACGCATTCGGCGATCAGCGCACCTTCGAGCTCAAGGACACCTTCGCGGCGTTCATGAAGTTCAAGGATCAGCTCACCTACTTCCGCGACGATCAGAACCCGCAGAACTACAACGTGATGAACGGGCTTGATTCCTCCGGGAATCAGCTACCGGACGGCCAGCGCCTGTGGAACAACACCACCAACAGCTTCGGCACGCTATCGACCCCAGTTAATCGCAGCGCCGCGGACACCGGAGACAACCGCAGCGCATTGCAGCGCTTCATCCAGCTCCTGCACGACGCAAAGGGCATGAGCGCCTGCACCAAGCCGGGCGCCACGGTTCGTATTCAGCTCCTCAGCGGTGTGCTGGCTGGCGTCACCACGATCGAGTACCCAAAGGACCGCCTGCCCACGACCGCGGTGTGCGCCCTGGTCGGTCAACCCGCTCCGCCTGCGGACATGCCGCTGTGCGGCATCCTGCGCTTCCCCGACGTCGCTGAGCTGATCCTGGACGTCGCGCTGAACCGCGCTCAGTTCGATGTACGAGATCCGTGTCTGCGTGCGCTCATGGACTCGAACCTCACGGTGATCGTCGGTGGCGCAGACAACTTCCTGCAGACCATCAGCGGCATCAATGGGTTCACCTTGCAGCCCACAGTGGAGGCCATCAGCCGCATGGCGTACTTCGATACGCCGTTCGAGATCTACAACCAGAGCGGCGGCTTCGTCGGCACGTACGCGGGCACTCAGCACTACCCCAAGACGCGAGACTTCCTCGCCGGTGTCATCGATCCCATCCCCACCATGGTGTGCCCGCCGCTGCTCGGGTCCGATGGCAAGCCCTGGAAGGATCCCTCCGACGGCATGCAGCTGAACATCCGCGTGTGTGAACGGGTCGAGGACTTGATGCGCTATCGAGATCAGAACGCCTTGTTCCCGCTGGGCGAGTTCGGCTTCATCGATCGCATCACTCCGCTCGCGCAGTCGTTTGCCGACAACGACATGAACACCGAGTTCGTGGACCTGTTCGACACCATGCACCTGCACTGGGGTACGCCAGCGCAGAGCAAGGCGGAGTGTGATCCAAGCCTGCCAAAGACGGACGCGCGCTGGTGCTCTCAGGACGGCGCCATGCGCTATGAGCCACTCCTCGCGGAAATGCTCCAGAGTTCGGATCTGTTCTTCGCTCTGCGAGACATCATCCCGATCCTGGCCACGGAGGAGATCGAGCGCTGCGAGTCGTTCGGGGCGAACGGCGAGTGCGCGACTACCACTCGCAAGAACGGCATCGCGGTGCTTGGCGACATCGCTCGAGTCCTGATCGACCCCGATCGCAACCAGGGCCTGACTGACATCAAGGGCAGTCAGAAGGTTACCCTGAACGACGGAACGGTGCGCTCTCAGACCACGCCGCTCTACCTCCTGGTCGATGCGCTCAAGGGCATCGACAAGGCGTTCGCGGACTACGAGGGTCAGGGAGGCAGCCCCGATACGCTCAAGGGCTGGCGCCAGGCACGCAGCGAGATCGTCGACACGTTCTTCACCGTCGATGGCGCGGCGACGGACGCGCGCTTCCGGAACCCCGCGGTAACAGCGACGCTAGACGCGGCCCTGGGCGTGCTCCAGGCGCAGATCCACGCCCACTGTCCTGATCGGAACTTCACGACGTGCACCTGGGGCCGGGAGGAGCTGGGGCAGAACGTGGAAGAGGTGATGAGCGGTCCCACCTTCGCGACGGTGATCGACTTCATCGAAGCCCTGCGTCAGGACCCCCGGGCCAAGCGAGAGCTGGAGCGGTTCCTGGTCTATCTGATCGACGACGCATCCGACAACGACGCGCAGACGACCACGCTGTCCTCGGTGAGCGATCTGTTGCAGGTCCTCGACGACGACAGCAACCTCGAGCCCCTGTACAAGTGGGTGTCCAAGGCGGTCGCTCCCAGCGTGGTCGATGGCAAGGGCAACGTGAAGCGGCGCTCCGCAGCAGACGCGCTGATCGAGGTGCTGTCCCGAATCTTCGCGCGGGCCTACGACGCCTCCGGAGACAAGACCTGCAACAGCTACGTGGATCCGAACAAGGCCATCACGGTGCTGCTCAAGGCCTTCGTCACGCCAACCGGGGACAACCAGCCTGCTCCCATCGAGACGGTGATCAGCGTGATCGCCGACGTGAACCGCAAGGATCCGCGCCAGGACACCAAATACACCGCCGACGACTACAAGAACCTGTCGAAGGAAGTCAGCGAGTTCTTCCTGGATGACGCCAGCGGCCTCGAACAAGTCTACGAAGTCGTGCGTCAGGCGACGCTCAAGTAACCGCCTCCGCCAGCCTGTCTTATCTCACGATGAATGCGCGTAAGCTCTTAGCGCTTGGTTTGGGGGTGAGTGTGCTCTGTGGCACCGCCCGGGCCGAGGCAGCCGGTCTCTACTTCTCCGATCGCGGCGTGCGCCCCATGGGTCGCGCCGGTGCGTTCGTCGCAGGGGCCGATGATGCAGGTGCCATCTGGTACAACCCCGCCGGCCTCGCAGATACCCCCACAAGTTTCCTCGCGGATTTTACGTGGCTACGCTTGACCAGTGAGTACAAGCGCCAGCTGTTGATCCGCGACGCCAGCGACACGCTCCAGCGCGTCGACTCCCCGAAGGTAGAAGGGAGCACTCCGGTGCTCCCGCTGCCGACGCTGATCGGCAACTATCACCTCGAGCAACCCAACCTATCCATCGCCGCGGGGTTCTACGCGCCCTACGTCGCGCTCGCTGGCTACCCAGAGACGGTCAACGGTCAGCCCTCTCCCGCGCGCTACACGCTGGGCTCCTTCAACGCCTCTCGCGTCGTGTTGATGGGCGGCTGGGTGGGATGGGCCCCGACGGAGTGGCTGCGCATCGGAGGCGGCGTGCAGGCCCTGATGGGCA
Source organism: Polyangia bacterium (assembly GCA_030433055.1). Lineage (GTDB taxonomy): Bacteria > Myxococcota_A > Polyangia > Polyangiales > Polyangiaceae > JAHBVY01. Next base: position 310 of record JAUILJ010000223.1, on the reverse strand, counting down.
CGGTGCGATCCACCATCGCGTTCAGCGTCAGCCTCGAGGACCGGCTCCTGGGCGCGCCAGAGCAGCCCGAGTACGACGCCCTGAGCCAGTTCGAGATCGGACCGTTCATCGCCCCCAGCGGCAACGCGGGTCTGATCTTGATTCCCGACGAGAGCGTGCGCATCGGCGTGAGCGCTCACACTCCGACCGTCATCGACTCCGACGCGAAGATCCGCGTGCGCTTGCCCTCGAGCGTGATCTTCGACGAAGCGCGGGTAGACGGCGAAGACGCTCACGTAAAGGTCACGCTGGCAGGCATCGTACGCGCGGG
>JAUILJ010000222.1 GCA_030433055.1 Polyangia bacterium | reverse complement strand
TTCCGCTCCAGGTCCAGCAGGTATTGCTCCGAAACCTCGGTCTGTTCTGACAAGTCTCCACCGCACAGCACGTAGCCCAGCTTTTCGCTGATCAGTGCATCGTGCTCGCTGATGTAATTACCGCTTTGCATGCTGTTGGCACCCACGTACACGATGCCGAGGCCTTCCTTGCCGAGCACCTTGATATCGCGGCGCATGGGCGGCTTGGTGTAGCCCTTGTTCCACAGATCCAGTGCGCATTCCTTGGCGTAGGCGAGCTGGTGCTGACGGCTCACGATCACTTCGTCCTGGCCTTCGCGCAGGTAGCCGAGTTGGAATGCTTCGTGTCCGCTGGTGGCCACCTTGGCCTGGCCGATGGTGAGGAAGCGCTCGCGCATGGCGTTGATCCGGATGTCGCCTTCTTTCAGTTCATCGCTGAGGCGCAGCGCGAATTCCTTGCTGCCACCGCCGCCGGGGATCACACCCACGCCGAACTCCACTAGACCCATGTAGGTCTCCGCATGTGCTACGACCTTGTCTGCGTGCATGCTGAGCTCGGTGCCGCCACCCAAGCACAGTTGGTGCGGCGCGGCCACCACGGGGATCGCACTATGCCGCATGCGCATCATGGTGTTCTGGAAGGTACGGATGGCCATGTCCAGGTCTTCGTACTCCTGTTCCACGGCCATCATGAAGATCATGCCCACGTTGGCGCCCGCGCTGAAGTTGGCGGCATCGTTGTACACCACCAGCCCCTTGTAACCGTCTTCCGCGAGGTCGATGGCCTTGTTGAGGCCCTGGATCACTTCCGCGCCGATGGTGTTCATCTTGCTCGTCCAGCTTACGCACAGGATGCCATCACCGATGTCGCGTACCACGGCCTGACTGTTCTTCCACACGATCCTGCTCTCAGGCAGGTCCGCCAGAACGATGGTCCCTTCGGCACGTGGTACGGGCTTGTACCCTTTGCCCGCGACATCGTAGTATTGGCGTTTGCCATCCTCCAGCTTGTAGAAGCTGTTGTGGCCCGCCTTCAGCATGTCGTGCACCCAGGGCGCGACAGTGATGCTGGCCTTTTCCATTTCCGCTATGGCCTTAGCCAGACCGACCGCATCCCACAACTCGAACGGTCCCAGCTCCCAGCCGAAGCCGGCGCGCAGGGCGTCGTCGATCTTGTAGAGGTCGTCGGTGATCTCGGGGATACGATGGCTCACATACGCGAATAGCCCGTGGAAACTCTTACGGTAGAATTCGCCGGCTTTGTCGGTGCCGGTGTAGAGGATCGGTATGCGCTTCACCAGGTCGTCCTCCTTCTTCGCCGCGTCCATGGTGGCGAACTTGGGCTTCACCTGCGATCGATACTCCAGCGTTTTCAGGTCCAACGCCATGATCTCGCCCTTTTTCGTTGATCGATCCTTGAAGAAGAACCCTTTACCGGTCTTGCTACCGAGCATGTTCTTTTCGACCATCTGCTGCAAGTAGCCGGGGATGGTGAAGAGGGCGTTCTGCTCGTCATTCGGGCAGTTGTCCTTCACGCCCTGCGCGACTTTCACCAGCGTGTCGAGGCCCACCATATCTGCCGTGCGGAAACTCGCGCTGCGAGGGTGCGCCATGGGTGGACCGGTGATGGCGTCGATGTCTTCCGGCGCCAGCTTGTCCGCCACCATCTGCTGGATGCCCAGCATCATCGCGTGGGTGCCGATACGGTTGCCGACGAAGTTCGGCGTATCCTTGGCGATGACGATGCCCTTGCCCAGGCTCTCGGCGCCGAACTTCGCGATGCGATCCATGGTGGCCGCGTGGGTCTCTGGGCCGGCCACGAGCTCGAGCAGCTTCATGTAGCGCACGGGGTTGAAGAAGTGCATCACCAGGAAGTTCTCTTTGAACCCCTGGCTTCGGCCCTCGACCATGTCGTGAATACGCAAGCCGGACGTGTTGCTCGCCACCACCGTGGTGGGCTTCACGACCTTCTCCAGGCGCTCGAACAGCGACCGCTTGATGTCGAGGCGCTCGATGATGGCCTCGATGATCAGGTCGCACTCACCCAGCTTGTCGAAGTCGTCTTCCAGGTTGCCGGTGTCGACCAGCGCCGCTCGGCTCTTGTGGAAGAAGGCTGCCGGCTTCGCCTTGAGCGCGTTCTGGAGGCCGCCCTCGGAGAAGCGATTGCGGGCCTTCGGATCTTTCTTTTCCGCGTCGGAAAGCTTCGGCGGCACGATGTCGACCAGCAGCACGCTCACTCCCGCGTTTGCGAGGTGAGCGGCGATGCCGCTGCCCATGACACCTGCGCCGATGACGCCTACGCGCCGGATCGGTTCACTCATGCGTTCGTCCTTGGTTGGAGCCCCGTGACGGAGCTCGGTTGCTCGCTCGTTCGAAGGTCCAAAGACCCTCGGTAGGTTGAAACAGTGGTGGTCGATGTTGGGGCCTACGTTGCTCTCGCCGCAGGCGCTGGGATTGGGGGTGAGGGCAGGACGGCCTTGCGTGGCCGCGCCGTCAAGAGCGCTCCCCGACGCCTCCTGGCGCCTCGGAGTCGGCTCCTGCTTCAGTGTTGAGTGCTACTACGTAAGGGGAGCATAACCTTCAGCAAACTCGGCGATTTCGCAAGGGCCCAGTGGACCGAGGTGGGCTCGAGCCGCGCCTCCCCCCAAAACCCTGAGTCAATCCGCGACCCTGCGAGCCGAGAGTCACGACGCCTGGGGTGAGCCCTCGTCGAAGCGGTGGTCGAACCGCCGGGGCGGCGGGCGACCGACCCACGCCCCTCGGGCAGTCGGCGAAGTGGAGTGCTCTGGAGGCTCTTCCGGTGGAGCACGCACCAGGGCGACGTGGCGCCGGCCAGCCTCGAGACTTCGCGGGACGGTGGCCTGCCGGCTGCGTGGTGTTGTCCGACCCTGAGGGCGACATGGTTCGAGGGATTGGTGATTCCGGGCGGTCGTAGTCGCCTGTGTCAGGCTGTGCCAGGGCTCGTTCCACGGCGTGTTCGGGCGCGTGAACGACCTGGCACGCAGCTTGCTTCGGTCCCGGCATGAAGTACCTTGCGCGCTCCGCGCTTCTGGCAGTTGCCCTGTGCGCTGCCTGGGGCTGTCAACCGGAGCCAGAGAAGTGTTGCGATTCGGTAGCAGCCAGCTCCAGCTGTGAGTGCTTCGTGTCCGGCAGCCCGGAGCGAACCTCTGGGGCGCCCGATGGACTCGGTGGCTCCGGTGGCGGCGGCATGTATCCACACGGAAGTGGTGGAGGATCACCCGTCTTGGACATCCCCACGCTCCAGGAGCGACCCATTGCAGTGCTCGACGGTCAGCGCATGTTGGTGCTTGGAGATCATGGTGGTTTGAGCATCGTCGAGACCGGTTCGCCCACCGAACTCAGCGTAAGCGGCCATTGGGCGGCGCCGTACTCGCCCGTCGGCGTGATCTCCCGTGGGGAGACGGCCATTGGGCTGCTCTGCCCTCGAGGTTTCGATATTCGCGGCTCCGTGAGCTGTCGGTTGCGCACCTTCGCCGTTGGGAGCGCTTCAACGGAGCAAGTAGCCGACGTCGAGCTGCCTGGGAGTATCGAGTCCTGGCGGGTGAGAGGAGATCGGCTCTTCGTGGTAACGCGAGAGGTCTCGTGCGACGGGTGTGGACCCAATCCCGGAGTTCAACTCTATGCTTTCGATCTCTCTGGTGCGTTGCCGCGCCAACTGGCGAGGTTGTCGAGCACGGACAAGAAGGTCCACGCGCGTGTCGTCCGAGCGCAGATCGTCCTTGGACAGGACCGCGCCTACATCGTCGAAGCACGCTACGACGGTAGCGATTACTCCGACGTCCGCCTCGTGGACCTCGCCAGCGCCAATGGGGAGTTCGAGGAGGGGGCGACGCTGCGTGCAGACGGCTGGATATTCACCTCGGCTCAGCTCAGCGAAGGAGGCGATGTTCTTCGCGTCGTCGGCGCGACTCCTCGCCAGGAGGCGCTCGCGCTCGAGACGTACGCGATTGAGGGTGTCAACGAAGCGGTGAACCTTGGCCGTCTAGACCTTCCTCGGGAGCGCCTCGAGAGCATCGCCCTCGGGTCTGAGCGCGGCTACCTGCTGCTGGACTCCTGGCGCAGCCTCGATCTGGAGGACCCCACGAATCCGGTTCTGGGGGCGCCCCTTCCCCTCGCACGAGTGTTGAACGGGATAGTTCCGTACGGGAACAAGCTTTTGGCCGTGGACAGCGCTACTCAGGAGACTCTCGATCCGATCCGGGTGTCATTGCTGGATGCGAGCGACGTGAGCGCGCCGCGCCTCGTATCCGAAGAGCGGTTTGGCGGTGACTGGGGTCAGTTCGCCAACCCGTCGATCTGGGGCGAGTCGGCGCTCCAACTCAGCGGCGACGGTCTGTTGATGGTGCCGTTCAACTCCTATCGCTACCCGCAGCAGGACGGGGCGTGCGGAGGCTTCATCAGCGGGGTGCAGCTGTTCGACTTCGATGGCGAGCAGCTCGCACCGCGCGGGATGGTTCCAACTCGCGGGGACGCCGAGCGCACATTCGTCGTGGGCGACGAGCTATTGGCGGTGAGCGCAGATCGCGTCGAGCGTTTTGATATCAGTGATCGAGATCAACCGGACCCCACGGGTTGGGTGAGCACGAGCGCCTACGTCCAGGAGAGCCACGCCACGCGAAACTACGTCGCGCGCCTGGAGCGAGACACCTGGACCGAGCGAGTGAAGCTCAGTCTAGCTGCGGCAAGCTCTCCAGAGGCGCCCCAGGCCCTTGCCAGTTTCGACCTGGGTGAGCTGCTTGGGACTGACGAGTGTGCGCTACCGGGACGGCCGTTCCTCGTCGGCGATGAGCGGACCGTTGGCGTTGTCCTGCCTTCAACTAGCGATGACGCCGGCGCTCGGGTCGAGCTGATCGATGTATCGAACCCCGCTGCTCCAGTGCCGCGCGCAAGCGTCACACTGCCCAACGGTCGCACCTGGGACGGACCAGACAGTGCGATCGCCTTCTCCGGCCAAGCGACGGCCCAGCGCGACGGGGTGCTCGTAGCTCTTTCCGTGCGGGAAGATGAGGGATCCCCAACGGCGCGCATCTCCGTGATCGACGCAAGTGATCTCGACGCGGTGGAGGTGACGCACGTCGAGATCCCGCGCGCCTTCGCGCTGACCGGGCTACTCGTCTCGCAGGGCGCTGTCTACACGAGTCACTTCGAACCGACCGATGCTGGGCAGGTGCGTTTCTACCTCGATCGCGTCGACATCTCGAACCCTCGAGTTCCGCGGTACAGCGCCCAGAACGTTCCCGGTTCGCTGGTGGGGCTGGACGACGCGACTCGACGGTTCGTCGTAAGCGCGCCCGAGTTCCACAGCGAGCCATCGCGTGAGTGCGAGCACCCGTATCAGAGCCCCACGATAGCGAACGGGGTCTGTCACTGGACGTCGAACCGATTTCACCTGATCGAGGCTGACCCAGGCGTGAAGGTGCTGTCTTCGGTCGAGAGTGGAACACACTCGTACCAGCTGCTCGGGGGTGACGGTTTCCTTGTCGCGCATAGCGGTGACGCCCCGAGCGGCCTCCATCTCTACAGTGGTTTCTCCTCGGGCAAGCTGCAGTACACTTCCACACCTCAGGACTCGGCTGGCCTGGCGCACGCCGCAGGGAGCGTCGTGGCCCTGTACGCGTATCCGGAGCTGCGGATGTTCCGCATACAAGAGTCAGCTGCGCCGGTGCTCATCCGTGAGGACACAATCGGCGATGTCTCCGACGTCGAGCTGACGAAGGACGCTGCGTACGTTTCGGGGCGTGAAGACGGCTTGATCGTGATCCCCATCACACCTGAAAACTAGCCGGTCGCGCTCAACCCGCTTACCGCTTTGCGCTTGCTCTGGCGGGGAGGCATTCGAGGTTGCGATCTGGCACTTCGGACGCCCCACCGCGCTTGCGGCGCGGTTGCCGCGCGGGGCGCTAGCGCAGGTTGCCCAAACCCTCGAGGATGGATCCATCTGCGGTCAGCGCGAGCACTACACCACCGCTCGCGTGAATGCTCGCGAACGGCGCGGTCCACGCTGGGTCGTGCCAGGGGCATTGCCAGCGCGCTCGCGGGCCAGGCGCAAGGTAGAACAGGCTGCCTGCCGTTGCCGTCCAGGCGCCGCCGCTCGGGTCGAAGCAGGCGACGGACAGTGGGGCTGGGGTGCCCATGCGTTCCGCGCGGATATTATCTTCCTCGATGATGACCACGCAGCCCTGAGTGCCGACGACCACACCTCGGCCCTGGTCGGGGTTCGTGGCGCACGCCAGGTAGGCGCTGTTCTGGGGCGCCTCCACCCAGTCGAGGTGCCCCGCCATGGGGTGGAAGATCGCGATCAAGCCTTGATCATGGTGACCTCTGCCGACGACCAACCAGCGCATCGTGTCCAGGCGCGCGATGTCGTTGACGCAAGCGAAGTGCTCCAGCGGAAACGGCTCCAGCATCCCGTGACGGGTGAGGCGGTGCAGCACCGGAGGGCCCGGCGCCGCGTAGCGCGACCGCTCCTGGCTCACCAGGACGATCACCTGGCGCATCACGCCGCACAGCCGTTCGTAGCGCTGCCCGCTGCCGCGCACGATCTCCTCGAGGCCCTGGTAGGTGAAGCGGTGAACGCCGCCGTCGCGGCTCGCGACGAGCCACTCCCCCGCGCCCATGCAGTACACGGCGTCGAGACCGGCGCCGCCCCGCGCGGGGACGCCTCGCCACAGGCGCCCATCCCAGTAGACCAGGCTGCGGTTGGTCGTGGTCAGGCAGCCCTGCGCACCATCGAACGCCGCACTGACCACGTACTCGTTGCTGGTATTGCCGTATGGATCGGTGAACCCGCGTTGCCGAGTCAGCCACTGCCAGCCGACGCGAGAAGGCGCAGCGCTCTCGGCGTGAGCGGGCATACGGCTCATCGTGGTGCGACCCAGGCCGGTGGGAATGTGCAGCGCGCGGCGCATGTCCTCGGCGAACTCTTCGGTCGTCTGCGGGCGCTCGCTGGGTTTGGCTGAGGTGCTGCGCGCGAGCAGCGCATCGATGGCGTCGCACGCCTGCGCGGAGCTCTTGAGGTCTTGCGCAAGGTGTTCGCTCTCGCGAATGCTGGGGCGCGCCGGCGCGGAAATGGTCCTCACCATGTCCACCATGGTCTCGAAGTGGAACATGTCCCTGCCGGTCAGCACGTAGTAGGCGATGCCCGCGAGGCCGAACACGTCGCTCGCCGGGCCGAGCTTCGCCCCTTGGGTGTAGAGCTGCTCGGGGGCGGTGTAGCCGGGCGTCCCGACGCCAGCGCTCACGAACGTGCCTGCGTCTTCGCTCCTGCTGATGCCGAAGTCGGCGATCTTGAAGCTCTCCCGGTCGCCGAACCCGGAGCAGAGCACGTTGTTTGGTTTGACATCGCGATGCAAGATCCCCAGCGCGTGGACTGCGCTCAAGCCCTTCGCGATGTCATTCAAGCAATCTGCGGCCCGCAGCGGATCGAACGCCGCGCGGGTGCGCTCGAGGCTGTAGCGGACGCGTTCGCCGAGCGTGGTGCCCTCCGCATCCCCGTGGATATACTCCAGCGCGAGCCAGCCCAGCTCGAGCACCGTCCCTGGCTGCGTCGGATGCTGGGTCAACGAGATCCCCATCGTTCCCGTATCGAGCAGTCGGACGACGTATGGAGTGGGCGGTACTTGCTCGTTCAGGGCGCTCAGCGCCTGAGCTTCCTTGAGCAGTGACAGCGTCGCCGTGTTCCCCGCGTTGCCCACGAAGCGCGGGGTCAGGATCTTGAGCACGGCCGGGGCGACGCCGTACGGATCATGTCGCAAGGCGAGCACCACGACTGCCATGCCGCCGCTGCCCAGGATCCGCACCACTTGGTAGTGCGTGTTCGGCAGTCCCGAGGGCACGTAGTGTCCGATCAGCCCCTCGAGCCGCTCGTCCGCTGGGTGGATGGGGATCACCGACACCGGCGCCCATCCTGTCACAGGTTAGGCCCTAGAAGTACACTCGGCCGTCGAAGCCCAGGCGCGCATAGAGCAAGAAAGCGTGACCAAAGCGGTTGAAGTCCCCCGAAGTGCCCACCTGGAGCATCAGGGTCGAGGTCTGATCGGCGTTGAAGCGGCGCAGCGGGCGGTACTCGTACCAGGGCAAGTCGACTTCGACGGAGGTGAACTCCTCCCGGACGCCGTCGCTGCGACGGAACACCGGAGTGCCGAAGAGCAGCCCGTAGAAATTGACCCCAACCTCCCGAAAGAGCACGAATTGGCCGCGCCCGGAGCGCCGCCAGAGGCCCCCCACACCGCCATCTGCCGCCTTCAGCGCCAGGCGTTTCCCCGCGTGGAAATCGAAGAGCATGGTCAGCGGGACGGCGATCAGCGAGTCGCCGGGCAACAGCAAGTTCGGGATGCGCAGGCGCACCCCGAGCCCCAGTCGTGAGGGCACGCGGTCGCCGCTCCCCCCGAAGGTGCGATCATCCTGGCAGGGCTCCGGGCACACCAGGTCCTTCTCTTTGGACTGAGCAATCCCGGTGAGCTGGGCAAACACCACGCCGTCGGTCGAGCGGGTCACGATCCCCTCGAAGCCGTACCCCACGCCGACGCCCACCTCGAGATCGCCGCGGGGCCGCGGGGCATAGAACGGCGCGGGGGTCTGGTAGCCGCCGAAGTTCCCCCCGATGCGAAACCCAGAGTAGAAGCGGGCGAAGGCGCCTACCTCGTTGCGGAAACGGGGCAGGAAGGCGTCTCCTGGGCCGAGCCCCGGCTGAATGGTCTGCACCAGCACCGCCTCCGAGAGCGAACTCTGCGCGAAGCCCCGCTGGCCGCTGGGCAGCTGCGTTGCCGTGCAGGAGTCGATGCGCATCAAGCGCAACGCCTCGGCCTTGCTGATATGGGGAGCGCCGTCGCGAATGCTGTAGTCGCCCAGCGTGGCGTCGACGAACTGGCTCAGGCTCTCTGCGAGGGCGGGTACGCTGTAGCGGATGTCCTTCGGCTGCATGTTGCCGTCACCCTTCGCGGTGTAGCGGCCGCCCTCCCAGGTCCGAGCATCGACACCCTTCTCGCAGTAGTAGTCATGGGTGCCCATGCGCTCGGGGCTGATGCCCCAGGTCCCCACGATGTGTCCAGCGGAGAACGAATCCTCGAGGAAATGAAGAGCGAACGCCTCGCTCATCATGGCTCGAGTCAGCAGCTCGAAGTACCCAGCATCCTGCGGCGTCATCTCGCTGAGCAGTAGCCCCAGCTCCAGAGCCGCGCGGTGATAGATCACGTACAGCGCGACCGCGTTCACCGGCTGCTGCGGGTCCACGCTGCGTGAGATATAGCTGTCGAGCGTGTCGCCTGATTCGCGCACCAACATGAAGTGGGCGTTGTTCGCCTGGGCCCGGCTCAGGTACTTGTCGTCCGCCATCTCGTTCTTCACGTGCGTCCCGTGCCACGCGTCCAGGCGCTCGTCTGGGTCCTTCGCTTGCTCGATCAGCGCTCGCGTGCGGAAGGCGATGCGCACGATCTCGCGCAGCCAGTCGGCGCTGAGGACCGTCTTCGTCAGCTCGTCAGGGGTGCACGAGTGGTCCGCGGCGATGGCCGGCAGCATCGCGAAGTCAACACAGTCGCCCACGTCGTCTTCGGTGCCCGGTACGGTCGAGCAGTCGGCGCCTGAACACAGCTTGCGGCTCTTTCCGGCAGCGGCGCTCTTGCACAAGCGGTCGCCCTGGTTGACGTGTTCGCGCCATTGCTTCCATAGCCGCTCGACCTGGGCTCGCCGCGTCGGGGCGAGGCGGTAGACGGTGTACAGACCGAGCTCGTGATGCTCGTGGAAGAGCCAGGCC
>JAUILJ010000221.1 GCA_030433055.1 Polyangia bacterium | reverse complement strand
CCGGAATACCCGGGGGCGAGCGGCGTCGAGGAGGAGCGCGCGCAGGCCAAGCTGCGAGGGGCCATGGAGCCGCTGGTCGAGGTGTTTCAACACAAGGGCTCCAGTGAATGCAGCTACGAGCAGAGCTCCGTCTATGGAGAGGTGGACGAGCAGTGTCGCTTCGAGCAATTCCGTGAGGGAACGGACTGCGGGGACAGGACCGGCGCGCTCGGCATGATCAACAGCGGATGCGTCTCGCGCTACGATTTCGTGCGTGGCGCGCTGCTGGCCGGGCTCTCCGAGGAGCAGCGCCTGGGTACCAACCCCCTGCGCCTGGGCATGATCTCCAGCACGGACACCCACCTCGGGGCGCCGGGGGCCGTGGACGAGGACCAGTTCCTGGGCCACACGGGGGGAGAGTCGAAGCTCGAGGACCGACTCCAGATCATCGCTCAGCCTCCGAGCGGCGTGATCTCCACACCGGGTGGCCTGGTTGGCGTCTGGTCCACGGAGAACAGCCGCAGCGCGATCTTCGAAGCGCTGGCACGTCGCGAGACCTTCGGCACGAGCGGTCCGCGGATCACGCCGCGCTTCTTCGGTGGCTTTGGCCTCGACAAGGCGGCTTGCGGCAAGGCTGACTGGATCGCCACGGCGGATGCACAGGGAGTGCCGATGGGTGGCAGCCTCGACTCGAGTATGAATCCACAGGGCAACGCGCCGAGCTTCATCGTCAGCGTGAACGCCGACCCGGACCCGAGCGCCGCTCCCCTCGAACGCGTGCAGATCGTCAAGGGCTGGGTCGACGCTCAGAGCACGCCCCACGTCGCCGTTTACGACGTGGCAGGGCAGGCCGGCCGTGGCAGCGTGGACCTCGACACCTGCGAGATCTCTGGCGAGGGAGACAGCAACCTGTGCGCCGCTTGGGTCGACCCGGACTTCGACCCGACGCTGCGGGCGTACTACTACGTGCGGGCGCTCGAGAACCCCAGCTGCCGCTGGAGCTGGCGCCAGTGCTTGAGCATCCCTGAAGCGGAGCGCCCCGAGGCTTGCTCGGATCCCAGCGTGGCCAAGCAGATCCAGGAGCGCGCGTGGACCAGCCCGATCTGGTACGAGCCTGGAGGCGGCTGACGTGCCGCCGGAGGCGCGTCGGAGTCTGATCGGCCGCGTGCTGCGCGAGCCGCTGGTGCACTTCGCGTGGCTGGCCGCGCTGTTGATCGGGTTCACCCCCAAGCCGACGGACGCTCGCGCCATCGACCTTCAGGCGTCCCAGGTGAGCGCCCTGGTCCGCCAGTTCGAGCTCAAGGCGAAGCGACCTCCGAACGCGGCCGAGCGAGCCCGCCTGATCAACGACTATCTGAGCGACGAGGTGCTGCGGCGCGAAGCCATCGCCCTGGGGCTCCACGAGACAGATCCGGTGGTCAAGCGCCGCTTGATCCAGAGCATGGAATACCTTGCGGAAACGCAGGCTGCGGCAGCGCCGCCCAGCGACCAGGAGCTCGAGGCGGAACTGAGCGCACACCCGGAGCGCTACCGAGTCGCGGAGCAGCTGGATTTCGTGCAGGTCTTCGTGCGCGCCGGCCTGGGGCTGGAGGAGCGAGCCCGCGCCGTGGCTGCCAAGCTCCCCTCGCTCGTTCCACCGGGATCGTCTGGGGGCCAGGTTGGGGGAGAGACGCAGCGCAAGGGCGCCGTGACGCGCCCCGCGGTCCTGGAGCTTGGTGATGCCTTCCTCGATGGCAGCCGGTTCAGCGCCCGATCGGAACAGCAGGTCGCTGCGCGATTCGGCGCCCCCTTGGCCAAGGCTCTGTTCGAACAGAGCCGGCAGCCCAAGAGCGTCGCCAGCTGGCTCGGGCCCTACGAGTCCCGCTACGGTCAGCACTGGATCTGGATCACCGCTCGCCACCCAGCGCGCACGCAGCGGCTCGCCGAGGCGCGTCAGCGGCTGGAGGCCGAGGTGCTCGAGCGCCATCGTCAGGAGCAGCACGCCGCGTTCCTGCGCAGAGCGGCGGCTCGCTACCGTATCCGTGTGGTAGGGGAGCCTTGGCAAGTCGCGCAGTGAGCGATCGGCGCACACCTCAGGCTCGCGCGCCTGCAAGACGCCTGCGCTGGCTGCTTGGTGCCTTGCTGTGCTCGATCTACCTGTGCTCTCCCGCGCCGGCGCGCGCGCACGCCCTGGCGCCCATCGTCGTGCGGACACTCGACTCGAGCGCCGAGCGCCTGGTGCTCAGCGTGCGGTTCCCGACGCATGAGCAGGCGCTATCGGGGCTATCGGTGACGGGGTGCGATACCGCCGAGCTGCAGGCCGCGCTGCAGGTCGCTCCGGTGTGGTCCGGCACGCTGCGCTGCGCGGCAAACCAGCCACGTGCCCTGCATTTCCCTGGGGGAGCGCCGACAGGTCTGCTGTGGGAAGACGCGCGTGGCGCGCGCCCAGTGCTCGAGCTGCACGGCGAGCAGCCACCGGGCTTTGAGCTCCCGGTGCCCGAGCTGGCTGCGACGACTGCGAGCCTCGCGAGCTACCTGGGGCAAGGCGTCGCCCACGTCTGGTCCGGCTGGGATCACCTGGCCTTCGTCACCTGCCTGGTGCTCCTGTGCGGTCCGCTATGGCTCGGGAGCAGCGTGCGGCGACTGTTCACCGTGGTGACGCTGTTCACCGTGGCACACAGCGTGAGCCTGGGGCTCAGCGTGTTGCTCGGAGGCCTTGGGAGCCCAGGGCTCGAAGCCGCCATCGCCCTGAGCGTCGTGTTTGCTGCGCGCGAAGTCGCCGTGCGGCGAGCGCGCGAGCTCGAGCCCGACGTGAACGCGACGCGGCGGCTCATGGCGTGCGCCGTGGCCTTTGGTTTGCTCCATGGCCTCGGTTTCGCCTCTGCCCTACTCGAGCTCGGCCTGCCCGCAGGGCAGGTGCCAGCGGCGCTGCTCCTGTTCAACTTGGGCGTGGAGCTGGGCCAGGTCGCTGTGGTCAGCGGCCTGGTGCTGGCGTTCTGCGCCTTACCCCGCCGTAGCGTGCGCCCGGCGGCGCTCGCCGTGAGCTACGCCGCTGGCGCGCTCGCCGTGTTCTGGATGGTGGAGCGGGTGCGTGGCGCCTGACGCAGGTCAGATGGCGCGCTCGCGGCCTTCCCAGTGGGGGTCGCGCAGCTTGCGCTTGTAGAGCTTGCCGTTGGGGTCTCGCGGCATCTCGGCGATGAACTCGATGCGCCGAGGCATCTTGTATTTCGCGACGCGGTCTCGCGCGAACTCGCGTAGCTCGGCTTCCAGCTCCGGTGAGGCGTCGCTGCCTGGCACCGGCTGGATCACGGCCATCACCTCCTCACCCCAGTCATCGTTGGGGATGCCGAAGATGGCGACGTCCTGCACCTTGGGGTGGGTGACGAACACTGCTTCGATCTCCGCGGGGTAGATGTTCACGCCACCGCTGATGATCATGTCGGCCTTGCGATCGCACAGGAACAGGTAACCATCTTCGTCCAGGTAGCCCGCGTCGCCCACGGTGAAGAAGCCTTCATGCCAAGACTTCTCCGTCTTGGCCTTGTCCTTGTGGTACTCGAACTTGTGGTCTCCCATTCGGATCCACACGGTACCGATCTCGCCCGGCTCGAGCGGTTGCTGTTCATCGTTCAGCACGCGGATCTGGGAGATCGGCCAGGGCGCACCCACGGTGCCTGGCTTCTTGCGCCAGTCTTGAGGTGTGGCCAACGTCCCTCCGCCCTCGCTCGCGGCGTAGTACTCGAAGATGCAGTCGCCCCACCAGTCGAGCATCTTCTGCTTGATGTCGATGGGGCAGGGGGCTGCCGAGTGAATCACATGGCTCAGCGACGAGACGTCGTACCGCGCCTTCACGTCTTCGGGCAGCTTGAGCATGCGCGTGAACATCGTCGGCACCATGTGGCTGTTCGTCACCCTGTGCTCTTGGATCAGGCGCAGTGTGTCTTCGGGAGCCCACTTGTCCATCAGCACCACGGAGTGCCCGAGGTGGAGGTGGTTGGTGGCGAAGTTCAGCACCGCGGTGTGATAGAGGGGCGCGACCACGAGATGCACGCCCTGGCTCCCGGGCGTCATCCCGAACAGGCTGAGGAACAGCGCCTGCTGGGTGGCGACGAGCTCCGGCGCGGCTTGCCCGACGGGCCGGCGCACACCCTTGGGGTGCCCCGTAGTGCCCGAGGTGTAGGTCATCGGACCTCCAGCGCTGCGGTCTTCAGGCACGCTGGTCGGTTGACCCTTCCACAGCTCGTCGAAGCTTCGGAAGCCTTCGATGGGCTCTCCGACGTAGAAGCACTTTTCCGCGGGTAAACCTGCTTCGCTCGCCGCCTTCTTCGCTGCGTCGCCGAATCGAGAGGACGCGACGAACACCTTGCTCTCCGAATCCTTGAGGATATACGCGATCTCGTTCGCGGTGAGGTGCCAGTTGACCGGCGTCAGCCTCCAGCCGGCTTGCGCCGCCGCCATGAAGGCTTCCAGGACCTGGTGGCTGTTCGGCGCGGCGACCGCCAGGGTGTCTCCGCTCTTCAGACCCTCGGCGCGGAGACCGTGCACCAGCTGATTTGCCCGGTCCCAGACCTCACCAAAGGTGTGCGACGTTCCGTCGGGATCCACGACCCCGGTCTCATCGCGCTTCTCCGCGGCAACCTTCCAAAACCCTAGTTCGACGTTCATGGCTCCTCCCGATGGGGCGAGAAGCGACACCGACATGCTTCGCCCACGCCTCACGTGTACCTGAAGGCGCCGCCGAATGAAACATGTTCTACATGGGGCTCGACCCAGCCTACACGACGCAAGCGGGACGCATGGCACGCGGGTTCGAGCGGTATCCCCCGTGTCAGGCGTCCCAGTCGATCTCGATGTCTTGCGTCAGTGGGTAGGCCTGGCACGCCAGGATGCAGCCGTCCGCGATCTCTTCGTCACTCAGGCAGTCGTTGACGGCCATCTTGACCTGCCCGTCCACGAGCTTCGCCTGACATGAGCTGCAGTAGCCCTCCTCACAGGAGTAGGGCGGATCGACGCCTGCCGCGACGGCCGCTTGCAACAGCGTCTGCCCCGACTGGTAGGGAACCAGGTGAAGCTTTCCGTCCCAGCGCACGCGGATCTGCTCGGGCACCGCGAGCTCTCCAGAGGCCTTCGCAGTGGCCTGCTTGGCGCTCACCTCGTCGGGATCGCTGGGCGAAACGAAGCGCTCGACGAAGACGTGTTCCCTCGGGATCGAGGCGGACAGCAGCGTCTGCTCCACCAGGTCCATGAACGCAGCGGGCCCGCAGATGTAGCAGTCGGCATCGAGCCAGCCTTCGAGCTGGGTCGTCACCTCGCTGCTCTGCAGAAAGCCGCTCTGTGCGTCGAGGTGGTGCGTCAACTCGAAGCGATCGGGGTGCCGCGCCCGCAGCTCGTCGAGCTCGGCCTTGAAGATCACGCTGTTCTGGTCGCGATTGGCGTAGACCAGCCGGATCTTGCGCCCGGTGGTGACGAGGGCCGTCTTCAAGATCGAGAACACGGGGGTGATCCCGCTACCCCCCGCGAACAGCAGCAGAGGGGTCTCGCGCGGACGCAAGGTGAAGCGGCCGGCGGGGGGCAGCACGCGCAGCACGTCACCGCCGCTCACCGAGTCGTTGAACCAGTTCGACACTCGACCATCGCTGACGCGCTTGATCGTGACGCGATGCTCTTGGTCGGTGTCTGGAGAGCTGGAGAGCGAGTAGCACCGGGTCAGCACCCGACCGGCGTACTCCACCTTGAAGGTCAGAAATTGGCCCGCCTGGTAGGCGAACTGGCGGGCCAGCTCCGGCGGGACGTCAACGACGACCGAGCAGCTATCCGCGGTCTCTGCAATGACCCGCGCCACTCGCAGAACGTGGTAGGATTTTAGATCCGCACGGAAGGCGGCTTCAGCTGCTGCTGGAGTTGTCATGACCATTGGCGGGAGCGATACGAGGCTCGGCCGTGCTCGTCACGGAAGGCTTGGGCAGCTCGGGGAGCGTCAAGCCGATCCCCTTCAACATGGTGCGCAATGCCAGTCCCGGTAGCCCTTGCTGGACCGCCTGGGGGTCGGTTGCGCCCTGCAGGGCTAGCCCATCTGCCAGCGCCCATACCGTGCGCGCGATCTGCTCCGCGTTGAGATCAGGGCGCACTCCGACCTGCTGGAAGTGAGACTCGAGGGCAGCGCCGAAGCCTTGCATCAGCGCGTTGTCGCGCTGCTGCAGCTTCTCTCGAGCTTCGGGGTGACGCCGGGCGTAGAGGCGGAACTCCATATCGAGGAGCACGAAGTCGTCTACGGACGCCAGATTGCGCGCGTGGTCGAAGAGCACTGCGAGGCGGCGATCGGGGTCGGCGTCCTCGAAGACTCCCAGCAACATCTTCACGATGTTCTCGACGTGACGCTCGGCCACCTCGAGGAACAGCTCCTCTTTGCTGCCGAAGTTCGAGTACACCGCGCCCTTCGTGTAGCCAGCGGCCTCAGCGACTTCGTCGAGGGAAGCGCCGTGGTACCCGCGACGTCCAAACACGGCGGCAGCGGCCTGCAACAGATCTTCGCGCGTGCGGGCCCTTCGCTCGTCTCGGGTCAACCTGCGCGGGGGAGTGTCAGTAGTTACGGACATTTACGGTCTCCAGTACTCAAGAGTATCCCAATACCGAGGAACATATACTGCAAAGTATACCGATACTCCAGGGTATAGTTTGTTCTTGACACATTCCGGCAATAGTCGCTAACTCGCTGTAGAACGTGTTTCAAGAGCGGGGGCGCTAGCTATACCCGCGATCAGCATGGCTGAACGAACAGCCAGCTACGGAGGCAACCCATGGTCGGGCGGATCGAGAGCTGTCAGGAGTACTTCGCAACCATCCAGGACCGTTTCATCGCGGATCAAGCGAAGGGCGTGGAGGCAACCTACGTCTACGAGCTCAGCGGAGACGGGGGCGGTACGTGGACCGTTTCCGTGAAGGATCAGGCGGTCTCGGTGGCCGAGGGCTCGACGGAGAACGCCAGCGTCACCTACACGATGAAGGCGGACGACTACATCAAGCTCGCCAACGGCGATCTCGGCGGCGCCAAGGCGGTGATGACGCGCAAGCTCAAGGTCAGCGGGAGCATTCCGCTGGCGCGCAAGATGAACAATTTCCTGCCGCCGCTCAAGAGCTGAGCCCTGCGGAAATAGGCGAAGAGTCCGCGCCGCAACCCGGAAGGAGCCTGAGGGCGGCTGGGTGCGGCGCGGGCGCGTGTTTGCGGCTTGCTGCATGGGCTCGCGATGGGGGCGCCA
Organism: Polyangia bacterium; assembly: GCA_030433055.1. Lineage (GTDB taxonomy): Bacteria > Myxococcota_A > Polyangia > Polyangiales > Polyangiaceae > JAHBVY01. The sequence continues at coordinate 2,562 of JAUILJ010000221.1, read as the reverse complement.
GGTGGCGACGATTGGCTGAGGCCGAGGGAACGGGAGCGACCATGGAATTCAACATCGCGGATCTATACGAGTCACTGGTCGATACGTTTGGAGACCGGCTGGCGCTGGTGTCCGGCGACCGTCGCTTGACGTACGCCGAGCTCGATGAGCGCGCGAATCGCCTGGCCAACTTCCTGGCGACACGTGGGGTCAAGGCAGGGGACCACGTAGGCCTGCACCTCTTCAACGGCACCGAGTACGTCGAGGGCATGCTCGCGGCCATGAAGCTCAGGGCCGTGAGTATCAACCTGAACTACCGCTACGTAGCTCACGAGCTGCGTTATCTCGTGGAGAATGCGGACCTGGTCGCGATCCTCAGCCAGCGCGAGTTCGCGCCGATCGTCGCCGATGCGGCGCTTGGGGCGGAGAAGCTACGCACCTGCGTGCTGCTGGACGATCCGAGCGGCGTCGAGATCGACCCCCGCCTCGAGGCCTTCGACTACGACGAAGTGCTGGCGGAGGCGTCCCCGGAGCGGAAGTTCGAGGCGCGCAGCGGCGATGACCTGTTCATCATCTACACGGGAGGCACCACGGGCATGCCCAAGGGCGTCATGTGGCGCCAGGCAGATCTGTTCTTCGCAGCGTTGCAAGGTGGCAACCCAGGCGGCGATCCGATCCGCTCTCCGGAGGCCCTGGCTCCTTCTGCGGCCGAAGGGGGCGTGACCATGCTTCCGTGCGCGCCGTTCATCCACGGTGCGGCCCAGCTGACCTGCTGGATCTGCCTGCTCTCCGGCGGAAAACTCGTGGTTCAACCGGGCAAGAGCTTTGACGCTCAGCGCATCTGTGAGCTGATCCCCGAGGAAGAAGTCAACACCATCATGCTGGTGGGGGACGCGATGGGTCGCCCCATCGCTGACGAGCTGGAGAAGGGGGACTACGACGTGAGCAGCATGCTCGCGATCGCGTCGTCGGGGGCGGTGTTGAGCCCGGTCGTACGGGACAAGTTGCAGGAGCTCGTCCCCGATGCGCTGGTGTTGAACAACTTCGGCGCCAGCGAGACTGGGCATCAGGGTTCCGCGGTGCCCGGCGAAGACACCGGCACCGATGGTCGTCCGTCGTTCTTCATGGATGAGGCGAACAGCGTACTCGACGACGATCACAAGCCCATCGCCCCCGGCTCTGGGAAGATCGGCAAGCTGGCGCGAAGCGGGCACGTACCCCTCGGCTACTACAAGGACGAGGAGAAGACGCGAGAGCGCTTCGTGACGATCGACGACATCCGTTGGGTGCTGCCTGGCGACTCCGCGACGGTGGAGGAGGACGGCCGCATCACTGTCTATGGTCGCGGCTCTGGCTGTATCAACAGCGGGGGCGAGAAGATTTTCCCCGAGGAAGTGGAAGAGGCGCTGAAGTCTCACCCCGACGTGTACGATGTACTGGTCGTCGGCGTGGATGACGAGAAGTGGATGCAGCGAGTGGCCGCGGTGGTCGCGCCGCGACCTGGCAAGCAGCTCGATCTCAAGGTGCTGCAAGACCACGCGCGCAAGACCATCGCCGGCTACAAGGTGCCGAGGCAGCTCAAGCTGGTGACCCAGGTCGAGCGTTTCCCCAGCGGAAAACCCGACTACAAGTGGGCGAAGGCCACGGCCCAGGACGCGCCCGATGAGGTCCAGGTCCGCTGAATGAAGGCCTCGGGGACAGCCGACAGCTCGGTCGTGGAGTCGAGCGCGACCGCGACTCAGGGCGGGGGGTGGCCGCTGGCCGATCAACTCCCTCACGGCTTTCGCGTCCCCAGCGAGCCGCAGGACCCTGCCTGGCGTGCGCGCCGTGCGCTCGTCAGCGAGCTCAGGGAGCTGGGTGATTTGCTGATGCGCAGTCAGGCAGATGCGGCGTGCTTCGACCAGGCCAGGGCGCTGATCGCGGAGGCTCGGCGCGCCGTCGACGCCGCGCCGGCGCGGAGCTTCTTCGAGGCGCATCAGGCAAGAGACACAGCGGCTCACGAGGAGTGGGCCGATCGCGGTCCGGTGATCGGACACGCGAACCCCGCGGCGCCTCCGCTGTCGCTGCTGATCGAGGGCGACGAAGTCGTCGGGCGTGGCAGCTACTGTGATCTGTTTCAGGGCGGGCCAGGCTGCGTCCACGGCGGGCACATCGCGGCGGGCTTCGATCACGTGTTGGGCGCCGCGGCCTTGCGCCGTGGCGTGGTCTGCATGACCGGCAAGCTGAGCGTGAAATATCGTAGGCCCGTGCGGCTGGGCGTACCGGTCGAGTACCGCGCGCGCATCCGCGACGTCGTGGGGCGAGCGACCTTGGTGGTCGGGGAACTGAGGGGCGGCGACCAGCTCCTCGCGGAAGCAGAAGCCATGTTCGTGGAGCTCGATCTCGAGCGCATGCGGGACCTGCTCGACCAACACCCACAGGCAGTGAAGACGTGAAGCGGAGCGTCTCACCCCCGAGACGGGATCCAGATTCCCGAGACCGGCGTGAACCGGCGCGAAACCAGCGAACCTAGAGCGAGGCACAGCATGCACGTACGAAGCGTCAAAGAGAGTCCGGGTGCGGTGATTCGCAGGCCGCCGGGCC
>JAUILJ010000220.1 GCA_030433055.1 Polyangia bacterium | reverse complement strand
CCATCCCTCTCGTTTTACCATTCAGGGCTGCAGGTTGCGCTTCTTGAGCAAGCGACGCAGGGCGTGCCGCGAGAGCCCCATCGACCGGGCAGCTCTGCTGATGTTGCCCTCGTGAGCCTCGAGTCGCTCGCGAAGGCCTTCGATGCCCGCTGGGCGATCGAGCTGGAGTGGTCGGCGCTGAACGACCTGATGGACCGCTGGGCCGACAAACTGGCGCCGGAGCACGACGCCTTCGACCAAGTCGTGGAGTTCCTTCGGGCCGCCCAGGAGGTAGAAGCCACCGGCAAGATCCAGGCTTGGCCTTGGAAAATTTCCGCATGGCCATTACCGCATCAGAAGCTCAAGCAGCGCGCGCTGGATCTAGTATGCCCCGACGGCAAATCCCTGGTGCTCGGGGTCTTCGAGCGCGGCAGCCTGTTCACCAGCATTACCCTCCGACGCCGCGGCACGGGTTTCGATTTGATGCTTGGTCCGGAGGAGCTTCGAGAAGACATGGGCCTGGTGAGCGGCGACTGGACCCGGGACTACCGCCACCTGCTGCGCGCCGTGGAGCGTCGCGTGGGTCCGATCGCCGTGGGCTGCTTCGGGGAGCTGGAGACGTTTCAGAAGCTGAGCGAGTCCACTCAGGCCGGCAGCTGGGCGACCGCTGTCGCTGCCCGAGACGTCGTGCTTGCTCCCGTGGTTCCGGCCCTGGCGATCCCGCTGGGAGTCGACGCAGGACGGGCCGCGTTCTTCGCCATCAGGGATCTCGCGGAGCGCGTCGGCGTTGGCGGTCTGTTCGGTGACTCGAGCCCGCTGGCTCCTGCACTGGAGCGGGTGAAGGCCGCCGTCGAAGACCGCGACGTCGTGGGCCTACTGGGCTTCGATCCGTTCGATCTGCTGCGCAAGCTCCTGGCCCGACGCCACGACGATACGAACTGACGGATAAGCCCGTAGACCCCAACCAGGTTCGTCGATCACAGACCCCCGAGCATCAGGGTCAGGGTCGCGCCGCCGCTGGTATAGGTGGTCGACGACTGCTGCTCTCCGTTCTTGACGCTGGGCATTTGCCCCGCGGCAAACAGTAGCCCCAAGCGGGCGCCGTGGAACACGGACTCCAGATGTCTCGCGAAGTCGAAGTTCGCCCCGGCGAATACCGTGGGGTAAAACCCGCTGATGCTCGCGTCTGCGTTGGGACTCTGCTCGTCGCAGTCCGTCCCAAAGCCGTCCGTCCCCTGACAGTAGTGTCCGCTAGCGCTCAGGCTGAGCAGCCCCAGGCCACCGGTCAGGTGCACCTCGGCCCAGTTGCTCTTCGGGGTCAGCCGGAAGTCGAGTGCGTACTCACCGCCGATGCGCGTCATCGAGTAACTCGCGTGACTGGCCCCGCCGCTGGCTTTGGTTCCGTAGAGCAAGCCCCCCATGGCGAAGCTCTCCTCGGCGTCCACGTAAGTTCGGTAGCGCACCATGGGTTCGCCATATGGTCCCTCGTCGCCGCCGCCGACGATGCGACCGCCAATGCCCACCCCCTTCACGTCAATCAGTTCCTCCGGGTCGAACATCCCGGAGCCCTGCTGAATCGGTGACCCCTTGGGATCCGACTGCGCGGCGCTGCTCAAGAAATACCCCGGGACCGCACCGATCTGCGCCTCGACGTTGCTACGCGGTTCGGGGGACACTGCCTGCCCCGTCACGGTGGGAACGGGCCCCAGCGTGGTACAACCTGCGAGCCAGCCAGCGGTCACGCCGAGCATCCCCAGACGCACGATGGTGTCAATCCAGAAGCCCCAGCGCTCATCGGACGGCACGCCGCAGGTTGCTCTCGGTTCGCGCTTCTGCCCCTGCGCGACATCGGAGTGCTTGTCGTTTTGCTGCATGGTTATTCCCATGAGCAAGCCCCTTGCCAACCCGCCGGTCCGCTTGCCCCGCTCGAGAGAGTCCTTCGTATCCGCCCGCGCAGCGGCGCAAAAACGGTGCAATTCAGCGGGCTTGCCCAGCGCAGCCACGTGAGTCGCAAGGGCGCGGACAAGTGCCCCACCGCGCACTTCCGTTCGCAGTTCCCCAGCTCCGCCCAGGGCGATCGATGTGCCCGTTGGCAACACTGGCTCCGTTGCACGGCACACCGCCGAGGCGAGACCCAGGCCGTGCCCCAGGTCAGTGCAGCGTGCCGTCGGTCGCCATGTTGGTGGCGATCTCCGGCTCGTCATCTGCGACCGCGGCTTCTTCTTCTTCCGCGAGGATACGCTCGACCTCGGCGTCCATGGTGCCGTTCAGCATCTTGGCGAACATCACGAAGTCCGCCAGCAGGCTGTACGTCGGGTAGTCGAAGGTTGCCGGCTTGTTCTTCTCGATGAAGAAGTGGCTGACCCAGGCTGGCCCGTAGCCCATCACCGGCGCAAGCAGGAGCAGAGACTTTCGGCCGGTCAGCAAGCCACCAACAGCGCACCCGAGCGCCATGCTGGTCCCCACGAAGTGGAAGCGACGGGTCAGCTTGTTCTTGTGCTCGCGCACGTAGTAGGGCCAGAACTCTTCGAAGCTTTCGAACCGCTTGCTCATGGGATCTCCTGCGAATCGCGGGCACTGCCGCGCGGCTGCATGCCGTTCGCGCCTCGGGGCGCGAATACGGCAGAAGGTTACCCTTCCTCGGGGCGTTGGCCCACCCCGCGAGGCCCAAATACGCCGAAACGCGGTGGTTGTTGATTGGCAGGGTGTATTTCAACACCCTGCTAATCCAGCAGTGGCTCGAGCGCCGCCTTCAACGCGTCGCGCTGCATCACGCTGGACCGCACCATGCGAACGGTGCCGTCCTTGTCGATCAGCACCAGCGTTGGCAGCGTGGATACGCCGTAGCCTTTTGCCGTGGCACCGTCGGGATCGAAGACACACGGGTAAGAAAGCTTGGCCTGTTTCGCGAACACTTGAGCGGGCTCGCGGGAGTCTCCCGTGTCCACGCCGACGACGTGAACCCGATCTCCATACTCACGCGCGATCTGGTCCACGATCGGTGCCTGCATGCGACAGGGGCCACACCAGCTGGCCCAGAAGTCCAGCAACACCGGCTTGCCGCGGAGGTTGCTCAAGCGGATACGATTGCCCTCTTCGCCTTCGTGGATCACTTCCAGGGCAAAGTCCGGAGCCGCCTCGGACACGAGCGGGCTCTTGTTTGGATCGAAGCGCGGCAGCAGCACCAAGCCGAACACCAGCGCCCCCACCAACACCAGCCCGGCGGTAATGTAGATCTGGTTCGGGTTCTCCGTACGCTTGTGCTTGGCCTTGGGTGCCTCTGAGTCGGGGCGGCTCATGTCCGGGTGCTGTACCCGACGTAGGGCGCCCTCGCCAGTGATGGTGGTGACAAATGCGGGCCTCGATCAGTGGAAGCGCTCGAAGTCAGCCGCAGGATCGGGCGGGGGTGAGGGTTTGCTGCGCGGCGCCGTGACCCGACGTGGCGCATCTGTGGGCCTGGGGCGCGTCGCGCCAACGGAGCCTTTCGAAACCGAAGTGTCCGCCGCCTCCGCTGAGGCCTCGGCAGGCGCTCGTTCGCGTGGAGCAGGCACCGCGCGGGGTGCTCGCTCTTCGTGGAGCGCCGCGCTGGGCAGCACCGCCGACGCCGGGGACACTTCGTGACTCCCCACGGATACACCATCGCTGCCGGCCGCGCTCTCCCTTCCCAAGATCGCGTAAGCGGCTCCACCCAACGACACCACGCTCAGTCCGAGCGCAAGTCCGAGCAGCGCGGCGCGGCGCCTGCGCGCCACGCGCGTGCTCAGATCGGGCTCCGGCGGTGCTACGGGTCGCTCCGGCACTCGTGGCGTCTCGGGCAGAGCGACCTCAGGCTCGCTGGAGCGCTCGAGCTGTTGCAGCATTCCCTGAAGTTCCAGCTCACTCGCGCGGCGCGCTTCCCCGAGGTGCTCCTCGAGGAAGTCTTCGAGCTCGATGAGGCCCTCCTCAGCCACCAGCTCGGCGTGCTCTGCACGCAGGCGACGCGCGACGTCACGCGCAGAACCAGGACGACGATCAGGACGCTTTGCAAGCAGCTCGAACAGCAGTTCGACAACCCCAGCAGGCACCTCTGGGCGGTCGTCGGAGATGTCCGGCGGCGCTTCGCTCAGCGTGCGCCGCGCGCCATCCATGCCCTGTGAGTTGGCGTAGAGGCGACGCCCGGCGAGCAGTTCGAACAGCACGACCCCGAGCGCGAATAGGTCGCTGGCCTGAGTCGGCTCCTCGAAGCGCAGCTGCTCGGGAGCCATGTAGCCAAGCTTGCCTTTGAGGGCCCCGGTCGCCGTCCGGCTCGACTGGTCGAGCGACTTGGCGATACCGAAGTCGACCACCCGCACCACCGCGTCATAGCCGACCAGGATGTTCTGCGGCGACACATCTCGATGCACCAGGCACAGGTGCTTGCCCGAGGGATCCCGCAGCTCGTGGGCTGCCTGCAAGCCGTCGGCGACCTGGGCCGCGACGTTCAGGCATATCTGTACGGGAAATCGCTCGCCCTGCTTGGAAAGCTTGACCATCAGGCTCGAGAGCGGAGTGCCCTCGATGTAGTCCATGACGAGATAGGGGCCTTCGGCGTCGCTCCCGACGTCCAACACACTGACCACGTTCGCATGACGGATCAGCCCTGCGAAACGCGCCTCGTCCAGGAACATCGCATTGAGTTGCTCGTCGGACTGCAGGTGCGCGTGCAGGCGCTTCATCGCGTATAGGCGTGAGAAGCTGCCTTCCTGGCGCACCACCAGCGACACGCTCCCCATGCCTCCGTTCGCTAGCGTGCGCACTGGCCGGTAGCTCGCGCTGCCGTCAACCGCCACCGAACTCCTTCGTGCCGGAGGCCCTTGCAGTGCGCGGACGCCGGATACGTGGCTCACCCATTCGGCTAGTATAGGCTCAGGTGAGTTTCGAGCAGGCGGCAATCCTGAGCAGCGAAGCGCTGCACGCCTCGGCGCGCGGCGATCACACGCGCGCGCAGGCGATGTTGCGCGAGCTGAGGTCCGGCTCCGACTCGGTATCTCGGGCGTCGACCACCTCGTTGCGGGCAGCGCTGTGGGTCGCAGGGGAATCCGGCGGGGAGCCGCCGAGTGTGGAAGGGCTCGCGGAAGCCTGCGACGAGTCCAGGCTGACCCGTGAGTCGCTGATCCCTGCGGCGATGATCGGGGTGCGTCGTCACTACCTGGCGTGGGACTTCCAGCGGATGCCGGAGAGCGCGGGGGTATTTCGTCAGCTGGCCCGCGATCTGGATACACCAGGCGTCCAGGCCGGGCTGCACCTGGTCGAGGCCTGGAGTGCGCTCGCCAGCGGAGCCGCACCGCGGGCTTTGCGCCAAGCCGACCTGGCCGCCGAGCTGGCGACCCGGCACGCCCTGGCGGAGGCGCTCGTCGAGGCCCGCAGCCTGGGGGCCCTAGCAACCCTCGAAGCGGGAGATCCGACCCTGGCCTTGGAGCTCGCACGACGAGCGATGCGCATGGCGCGGGTCGAAGAGCTACCCGCCGCAGAATACCTCGCCGCGCTGACGTTGGCCCGCGCCCGACGCCTGAACAACGCGTCGCATCTCGCGTCGCGCATCCTGACATCTCTGCTGAGCTACGCTCCCGCGCCATGGCACGGCAGCGCGTGCTGGGAACTCGCGCTGAGTTCAGGTTTGGCTTGCGCCGACGTACCATTTCCTCCCGGTAGCGCCCCTGCCAGCTTCCTCGACTGGCTTCGGGCAGCAAACACGTCGGACCGTGACGCCTTCGCGCGGCTCGAGCTAGAGCTGCGGCAGCGCCTGAGCGGATTCTGCCCAGGGCTTGCTGACTTCGAGCGCGCGCGCTGGGTCGTGGACCCGGAGGTGCACGAGTGCGGCGACAGCCAGATCGAGTCCTGGAAGCATGGGCGCGTCGACGAGCTGGGTCTAGGCCTGGCCGGGCTGGCGGGGATCCCACTGGCCGAGGTGACCACGTACGCCTGTGCGGTGTCCGCCGGACCGCAGACTCCCGCGACACGCGTGGTGCGGGTGGGCGCAGGGTTGGCCCAGCAGCACTGGAGCGCCAGCAGCGCGGCCACCGCAAAGCACGCGCGCACCCAGACGCTGCTCGCGGTGCTGGTGCTGGCTGGCTCGGAAGGCATGGACGAGCGCGCCGCTTTCGAAGCCAGCTACGGCTTCCGGTTCCAGCCAGATCTGCATCGAGATACGTTCAACGTCGCGATCCACCGCGCGCGGAGTCGTCTGAGCGCCGAGGATCGCCTGGTGCGCGAAGCCGGCACGCTTCGCCTTGAGCTGGCACAGCGCACTGCGGTGCCCGACCCGCGGTGTGGGCTGCCCGTAGCCGAACGCGTGTTGCGCCGTGTGGCGCTGGGCTCGGCGCTCAACGCCCGAGCCATCTCCAAGTTCCTGGGGATCTCGGTGCGCAGCGCTCAGAACGCGCTGGAGACGCTGGTCGAAGAAGGGGCGTGCCGCCAACGCAAGCAGGGTCGTCAAGTCGATTACCTGATCGAAGACACGACCTTCCAAGCGCCGACCCGCCATCGCTGACGCTGGCTAGAAGCTGCCCCCGAGGCGTAGTGACAGGGCGCCTCTCCCCCCCTGCCGTCGCGGCGATCGAGTTGCCGTGGTGGCCTCGGGCGCCGCGGCGAGCAGATCGACGCCTAACCACACGGAACCGGCGACGGTTACCGCTCCTCCTACCGCGAACAACACGTTGGCCAGGCTCGCGTAGCGCTCGCCCTGCTCGAAGGCATCTTGCGCCGCGACCTGCGACTCAGCGTCAGCGGCGGCGCTCTCACGCTTGCGAGCAAGCACGCCGAAGACGCCACCAGCGATCAGCGTCGCCGCACCAGTGCCGAGCACCACCCATGGCCACGGAGAGCCAGAGGCAGGTTGCGCTGCGCGCTCTCGCTCCGCTTGCTTGGCAGCCAGCTCTGCCTGCTTGGCCCGAGCCAGCGCTCGCCGCCGCTCCTGTTCGGCGCGCTCAGCTTCTCGCAGTTGCTCTTCCAGGGTCGCGATCCGCCGCTCGATGGCGACGCGGTCTTCGATCTGCGCGTCGCTATCGAGGTAGCGGTGATAGGCGCTCACCGCACCCGGACCGTCGCCGGCGCTCTCCTTCGCCCGCGCCAGGTTGTAGAGCAGCACAGGGATCGGAAACAGCTCGTAGGCTTGCTCGAGCAGCTCGGCTGCCTCCGAGAACTCGCCCGCCTTGTACGCTTCCTTGCTCCGCTCGTACAGCGCGTGGGCTCGCTCTCGTTTCCCCGCGGTACCTTCCTTCGCCGACTTCCCTGCGCTGGGCCCCGCGGCGAACGCTGGACTCGGAGCAGCGAGGGTCGAGGCGATCACCAGCCACAGCGCCAGGCCACGTCTCCAGCCACTGCAGATGCGCGAGCCTGGGTAGAACCGACTGGATACGCTAGGCGACGGCATCTTTCTCTCGAGGCGTTCCAAGGTGTGCAGGCCCTGCAGAGGAGCGACGATGCTACTCCAGCGACCGAGGCAGCCGCCAGACCCGCGCAGGCTCTGTAACCCAAAGACAGCTAGCCTCGGAAGCATGAGACCCAGGGCCATGCTTGCAGATCACCGGGGCACTGGCCCTCGGGCTCGCGTGACGACGAGCATGACAACGCTGACTCGACGAGCCATCTTCGCAAGCGCCGCCTGGATCGCGCTCGCATGTGAGTCGAACCATGCCCCCGAGCGAGCGGCGCCGGATGCAGGCGGCGCGGGTGCGTCGATGGGTGGCGCCGGCACGAGCGCGGGAGGGGCGGGCGGCGCGCAAGGCGGAAGCGCGCAAGGCGGAAGCGCGCAAGGCGGCAGTGCGCAAGGCGGAAGCGCGCAAGGCGGCGGTCAGCCCGACGACGCGGGTCCCCCCGACGCGGAAACGGACGCGATGGCGCCCACCACTCCTGAAGAGTGCGCGTCTCCCCAAGACTCCTGGGTCTTCTGCAGCGACTTCGAGAGCGGGAACAAGGACGAGTGGGACGACTACGACGGCAACCCCGACACCACGAACCTGCTCATGGACGATCCGGGGCCTTTCGCTTTGCCGTCCAATCAGGTGATGCGGCTGCGCGTCCCACCAGGCCGCGGCGGTGCGGATCTCGTGAAGCTGCTGCCAGACGCCTACGACCGCCTGTATGCGCGCTGGTACGTGAAGTACGAGCCGGGTTTCGATTTCGACGCGCGCAATCACGGGGCCGGCCTGCACGCCGGAGCTCGCAACTACCTGGGTCACTCGGACACCAGACCCCAGGGCAATGACTGGTACTCCGCCTGGCTGGAGTACAACACCTCACATCACCGGCTGCAGCTCTACAGTTACTCCGTGGGAATGTACCAAGACTGCGTCGATCCGAACGGTCAGTGCTGGGGCGACGTGTTCCCGTGCACCGCCGACGAGGGTCAGGCCTTCTGTGAGAAGCCGCAACACCGTGAGACCGTCGATGGGCCAACCCTGCAGACCGATCGCTGGTACTGCGTCGAGGTGATGATGGATGGCGGCACGCCTCAGTCCCAAGCCCTCGACGCCAACGGGCAGCTCGACTTCTGGGTCGACGGTCAGGAGATCGGCCCCTGGACGGACCTCTGGTTGCGCACGGATCCTGACTTGAAGCCGGATCTCCTCTGGTTGAGTCTCTTTCACCACGAGGAGCACAGCGAGGCCGGATTGATGCTGGACCACGTCGTCGTATCACGGCAGCGCATCGGCTGCCTTTGACAGCCCGCCTCTAGCGCGCGCATCGTATGTCTTCGCATGCGGTATTGGTGGATCCTGAGTTCGATCGGTTTGGGGTTAGGGTGCTCTGTCGACGCCCCTGACTACGCCGCCAAGGGTTGTCCCTGTATCGCTGGCTGGCGCTGTGACGACCTCACACAGACCTGCGTACAGCAAGCGAGCGGCGGGAACGCGCTGATCAGCATCGGCGACTTTCGAGGCGCCTGGTCTACCCCCAACCAGATCCGCTGGACATGGGAACCCCAGGGAAACGCCGCCGACTTCTCCGAGTACGAGCTGATCGTCGGCACGAGTGAAGCCGGCGTGCTCGCCCGGGAGGGAGTACGCCAGTTCACCAGCGCAGAGAACCCAGAGCTCGGTCGCTTCCTGCTACCCAGAACCGGAGGCGAAGAGCCCCTGCGGGCAACCACGAGTGACCAGCTCGATCCGGATACGCTCTACTACGCGCAGCTCGTCGTCACGGACACCCGCCTGAACACGAGCACGTCCTCGGTGGCCGCGTTGCGCACGGGCCTCGCGCCGCAGTCCAGCGTGGAGTTGTACGACGACTCAACGCCGAGTGGTTACTTCCAGCCAGCGTGCATCCAGGAGAGCCAGTCATTCCCATATGGCAATAGCACCGAGCATCTCGAGTACGTGGTGCAGTGCGAGGGCGTTGAAGCGATGTGCAGCTCTGGCGGAGCTTCTCAGTGCTGGCTACAGATGAAGCTCGCGGACCAAGGCTTCGACCTGAGTGGCCTCAGCGCCGGCAACCTGCAGTCGGCGTACCTGGAATTCGCCGTCGCCATCGAGAGCGCGGTGGACATCTACTGGGGAGCAGTCGACGTGAGCGTGGGAGGCCGCGCGTTCGGCCTCGAGCCCTACTCGTTCCGGGCTGACGGCGCATACCGCCTGTACCAGGTACCGCTCACCGCGTTCACCGACCAGGGCAACCCGCTCGACACCGCGACCCTCGCGACCCCCATCGATCAGTTCTTCATCGGGGGTTCGCTACCCGAAGGCGCGAAGGTGTATCTCGATTCCATCTACGCGCGCTGGTAGCAACGTTTCCACGCGCAAATATACTACTGCAGGAAGCCTGCGGGAGCCTCGCTGCGCA
>JAUILJ010000219.1 GCA_030433055.1 Polyangia bacterium | reverse complement strand
CGGGTGGCCTGGGTGGCAGCGCGGGTTCCGCGGGCAATGGAAGCGCCGGAGCTTCAGTGGGAGGCAGCGGCGGCGTGGCTGGCAGCGCGATCGCTGGCACGGGTGGCCAAGGCGCCGGCGCGACCGGTGGGGAGCCCAGCTTCACGCGCTATGACCCTGCGCTGACGACTTCGCCCGTGAGCGAGAGCGTGCTGGCAGCGGCCCGAGAAATCGCCGGCGCCGACCCAGAGGCGCACGCCAACGTCTTCATGAAGGTCGGCGCATCGGGCACCGTGAGCAAGAGCTTTCTGTATTGCTTCGCGGGCGACGCTCAGCCGAGTTACCGCGTGGAAGGAGCCGCTGAGCTGCTGCCGAGCGTTGAGTACTTTCGCACGGGTGACGCCGCGGGCAGCACCCCGTTCGATCGCCCCACGCTCGCTGCGGTGGTGGGACGCAGCGCAGGCTGGGCGATCTCCGGCTCGCCCTCCCCCCTCGAGCAAGAACAGAGCGCGCTGCGCCCTCGCTTCGCCTTCGTGAACTACGGAACCAACGACATGGGGCTCGGCGCGACCTACCTGAGCGCGCTGTTCCCATTCTATCGGAACATGTCGGACTTGCTCGATCGACTCGCGGCCGAGGGAGTCGTCAGCGTCATCTCTGGGCTGAATCCTCGCGGAGATAGCGAAAGTGCGGCGCGCTGGGTGCCCACCTACGACGCCGTCACCCGGGGCCTGGCGGAGGCTCGCCAGCTGCCCTACCTGAGCCTGTACCTGGCGACCAAGGACCTACCGGGCCAAGGCCTACTGAGCGACGGCATTCACGGCAACGCCTACTCGGAGGGTTCGTCGCAGCCTTGCGTGTTCAGCCCAGCGGGGCTCGACTACAACTACAATCGCCGCAACCTGGCGAGCATGCAGCTCCTGGATCGCCTGAAGCGCGGCGTGGTGGATCATGAGAGCGCGCAGGACCCAGCGCCCACCGGCTACCTCGGCAGCGGCACCGCCAGCGATCCGATCCTGATCGATCGTCTGCCGTTCACTCATACTGCCAGCACGAATCAGGGGGAGCGTCGGATCGACAGCTACCCCGGTTGCAGCGCAGACCAGGATGAATCTGGGCCCGAAATCTTCTACCGCCTGGAGCTCACCGAGCAGACGTCCCTGCGCCTGCTGATCTTGGACCGAGCGGGCGTGGACGTGGACCTCCACCTGCTGAGCGACACGACGGGAGAGAGCTGCCTCGAGCGGGCGGACCGGGCTCTCCAGCTGACGCTGGGGCCGGGCAGCTACTCCATCGTCGCGGACAGCTTCGTCGCTTCAGGTGAGGAGCAAGCGGGCCAGTATCTCTTCGTGGCGCTGCGCTGCGAAGCCGGCGACCCTGACTGCTGAGACGCCGATTGTTCCCATGTGGGATAATGTCGTTCCCGTATGGAGTAGTAGCCAGCCTGGTCACGCTGGCTCCAGCCCCCAGACACCCCCGTCGAAGGCGGGGGCTCGAGCGGACATTCCCACACGGGATCGTGCGTGAGAAGTTCAGAAAGCTAACTCGAGTTCAGATCTTGAACTGGGTGATGGTAAAAGAACTGAACCGCGCGGATCGGCTACGCGCAGCGTCAAACGGCGGATAAACGGAGGAAACAGCGGAACTCGCGGCACCCGGTGCTCGACCGAGCCTGTGGCACGAAGCCTGCTGAAGAGGTCGGGTATGAAGGCCCGCACCCTCCTCGCCGCTCTCACCGCTGCCGCCAGCTTCTTCGCCACCGTCGCCCTGAGCGGCGAGGCCAGCGCGACCACCTACAGCGTCTACCTCCATGGCCGCAACACGGACGGCACGCCCTCGGGCTGGAACTACTGGGACGGTTCGCGGCCGGGCATCAACGCGGTGGTGATCAACTACAACGGGCGGTCTCACATCTCATCCGCAAACCCCACGGTCCGGGCTGGCCTCAACACCTACTGCACGGGTTCGAACTACTGCTACGTCGCGGCCCACAGCGCGGGCTGTGCTCACCTGCAGTACGCCATCGACAAGTACGGCCCGTACAACATCATCTGGGTCAACGGCGCTGGCTGCGCCTCGGGTGGCACGGAGCTATCGGACAACTGGTCCTGGACCCAGGGGGACGACCTGGCGTCGGACCTCAAGACCGGCACGGTGCGCTCGATGTACAACCACAACAACATGCGAGGCGTGTGGTTCTACCTCTTCGGCGGTGCCAAGGGCGGCGCCGCGGCGGCGCTCATCACGGGTCAAGACGACGGCGCCGTGGGCTACGCTTCTTCCCTGGGCCGCAGCAAGACAGGCGACTTCTGCAATCCGGGCGATGACTGGTGGCTCGATCACTGCGATGAGGTCGGCATGGGAACCAGCACCGGGAATCGCTACAGCTACCACTATGTGTACTATCGCGACAGCGGCGAAAACAAGGATCACTACGTCGGTAGCGGTTCCGGAGGGATCCCCTCACCCATGTTCTCGGACATGGCCGCGTACGCGGACTGAGGTAGCGACGCCTAGCGAGGGCCAAGCATGAGCCGCGAGCGTCCAGCACCTGGGCCCTTGCGGTTCTGGCTATTTCTCCTCGCTGGGATCCTGGTCTTGGGGTTAGGCCTGCTGTGGCTGCGACCGGGCGTCCAGCGCGACACGCCCGGCGCTAGTTCGGCGGAGCGCGGAGGATTGCACCCTGGGGAAACGCCACCCGGGCACGGCGCTGCTCAGAGGGCGCCTCGTCAGCGCGGGCCCAGCAAGGGTGAGGCGCGAGAAAACGTGCCCACCTCCGGAGACGACGAGGAGCTGGTGTGGGTCGACCCAGCAACCCTGACACCGGAGCAGATCGCCGAGCGACGCGCCCGGCGCCTACGCATGGCCGCGGACGGCCAGCGTGAGTACTACCGCTACCCGCCAAGCTCGCGCCCGTTATCGGAGAACGAAGATCTGCTCGTCCGCGACCACGTCGAGCCAGAGATCCGACCGCTCAAGCAGAGCGAAGACGGTGAGAAGGGCGAGGTCAGGCTCGAGCTCTGGCAGGACCGCATGTTCCTGCACGAGGGTGACATCGCATCCTTTCGGGTGAAGGCCAGTACTAGCAAAGGTCCGGTACCGGTGAGCGTGGTCGAGGCGACGCTCGTGACGCTACCGGACGAAGGCAAGCCTCCGCAGAACCTCGGCCCGCTCAACGTGTCGGATGACGGCAGCCCGCCGGACGAAATCAGCGGCGATGGCGTGCCGAGCGGCGGCTTCGTCGCGAGCGAGAGCCGCCTGGGAGACTACCGAGGCAATCTGCGCGTCCTGCTGAAGCTGGAGTCGGAGGGCGAACAAGGCACCGCGACCCTCCAGTTCGTCTACACCGGCGCCGAGCCCGGTCGTTTCACCGGGGAAGTCACCGAGGCAGTCGAAGACGGGTCGCTGGCGGTCTATTTCGGGCTCGAGCTCAAGCAGCCAGGGCGCTACGAGGTGCGCGCCCGACTGTACGACAAGAGCGACCGTCCGATCGCGCTCCTGAACTTCAATCAGGACCTCGAAGCGGGTCGAACCCGGGCGCGACTGCTGGCGTTCGGCAAGCTGCTGCGTGACGAGGGAGCCGAAGGACCCTACACGATTCGAGACATCGAAGGCTGGCGGCTGCTGAGCGGCACCTATCCCGATCGCGAGATGATGGCGCCTCCGGACGACTACAAGACGAAGGCATACTCGCTCGATCAGTTCTCTGACGCGGACTACAAGGATCCTCAAGCGGAGGCGCTGATCGAACACATCGAGAGCCAGGCCAAGGCGCCCGCCCCCGCACCGAGCAACTGAGCCTTCAGCCCCCCAGGGCCTTGATCAACGCCTGCGCCTCGGTCTGTCGGTAGCCGCCGTAGCGACCACTGGCAAACGGCTCGAGCGCCTGCTTGGCTTCACTGCTTCGACCGAGGCGCACGAGACACAGCGCGCGGTTGTACTGGGCCTCCGCGGAAAATCTTCCACGGGGAAACTCCTGCAGGTAGCGCTCCCACAACGTGAGCGCTCGAGCGTAGTCATGAGCCCCGAAGTGCGCCTGATGCGCCTCGAGATAGCGGCGGTGGGACGGGTCGGTCGCCAGAGGAGCGCTCGCGCTGGGCGTGGGCGTGCCCTCCGCCTGCGGCTTGACGGGCTCCTCTGGCTTGGCCGCGGGCTCGCCCGATTTCACCATGGGCGCTGCGGCCACCGGTGCCTTGGGGGGCGCCAGTTGCGCCCTGGGCTCGGGCTCCCTCGAAGAGTCCTCCTCGCCTCGCGGTTCACTGGGCGGCGCCGTGTCCTCCTCACCCAGCTCGACTGGCTCCGCGGCGGGATCGGTCTCCTCTGGAGGCGGAACGGGGTCCGGCTCCGAGGGCGTCGCGCTGACCAACGCAGGTGCAGGCCCCGCGCCGGACCTCGTCGGTTTGCTCGGAGGCGCATCCGATCGGTCGCTGGAGAACGTCTCAACCACGCGGTCGATTGCGCGCGGCAACGCTCCGCTGATCTGCGCAGCGGCGGCGCCAGCGACGAACACCGCGACCAAGGGGACTCCGAAGGCGAGCCGCCCCCGGCGCTTGCGCTTGGCGGCGTGCAGGCTGAGCATGATCCGCGCTCGGGTCAGATCGCTCCCCTGGACTTCGTCCCCGTCTTCCCGCAGCGCTCGTGTCGCCTCCTTCAGCAAGTCTTCGGTCATGACTCACTCCCCCCGGAGTGAAGCGGCTGCAGCATTTCCCGCAGCTTCTTTTTTGCGTGAAACAATCGCGTGCGTACGGTGCCTTCCGGCGCTCCTACAATCTCGGCAACTTCGCGGCTGGTGCGTTCCTCGACCTCGCACAGCACGAAGGCCACTCGCTGATCGTGGGGTAGCTCGTCCAGTGCCTGACTCAGCAGCGCCGCCAGCTCGCGGCGTCTCGCATCTCGTTCCGGATCCCCAGACTCGCCACGCGGCTCTTGGTGCATGCGCTCGAGCGCCGAGCGCCGCCGCACCGCGGAGCGCACGTGATGTCGCGAGTGATTGACTGCAATGGAGATCAGAAAGGTCCTGAGCGACGACTCGCCGCGGTAGTTGCGCATCGCCTTGGGCAGGCTGACGAACACCTCGTGAACTAGATCCTCCGCGGAGCTGGGGTCACCCACGAGGCGCGTGGCGAAAGCTCGCACCGCTTGGTGGTGTAGGTCGTACACCTCCCCCACCGCTGCTGGCTCGCCTCGCACGAGGCGCTCCACCAACGGATCATCACCCGCAGCTTGGACGAGACGCAGACTCACGTTGGACCAACTCATGCGGGCGGTACTCAGTGCCCGCCCCGCCCAGGAGTGTTCAACCGTCGGAAGAAAAACCGAAGTCGTCACGCCACGTTCCACGAACTCTTTGAAATTTCAATACTTTTCCGCTCGCTGGTTCAGAAGAAGGCCACTCCGAAGTGACTCTCGACGGTTGCCTGCTTCAGTTCGGTGGTCCTCACCCCCAACCCGCCGAAGATCGAAACGGTGTGCTCGATCAGCTCGATGCCGCCCAGCAGGCGCCCCCGCTCGATCGGTGTGATCTCCTGATCGAACTGCTTCTGCTCCGACGAGTAGCCTGCCTCGAGCGCACCGAACACCCGCTCGTAGCGCGCTTTGAGTCCGAAGTTGACTCCCCACTCGTACTGTCGATCACCGTACGCGTCGCCGCCGAAGAATGGCAGCGAGTACACTGGGCCCACCTCGAACGCCACCCCCGCGTTCAATCGTTTCCCTGAGGCAACCCAAAAGGTCGGCTGGATGCGCCCGTTCTTCGCGATACTCACCAGGCCAACGGATGTCCCCTTGACCTCCCCGGCGACATTGACCAGACCAAGCTGAACACCCTTGAGCGTGGAACCGCCGACGTTGACGAGCCCGACCTGTGCCCCCTCGATGGGCCCGAAGGCCGTGTTCACGATCCCCGCCTGGAAACCGTCCAGGGCGCCCAGGCTCAGGTTGAACACACCGGCCGCCTGAAAGCCCTCCACTCCGCGCGCCACGTTGCCGACGCCCGCGACCTGGCCTCCGTTCAATCCGCGCCCCGCGAAGTTGGCCGCTCCGGCCACCTGCACGCCCTCGAGTTCGTGCCCCACGTAGTTCCCGGCTCCTGCGACCTGCACGCCGTCCACATCAGCCGTGGCGAAGTTGACGGCGCCTGCGGCCTGGACACCTTCCGTTTTCCCCATGGAACCGTTGACGGCGCCCGCGCCTTGCACGCCATACATTGGGCCCCGGCTCAGGTTCACCGCACCCGACGTCTGCACGCCTTCGATGTGGCGGCCCATGCTGACCACCCCAGCCAGCTGCGCGCCCTCGAGGCGCTCCGCGTAGCCAAAAATGCCAGACAGCTGCGCACCTTGAGCGCGCTCGTCGTTACGCGTGACGAAGACATTCAGCGCCAGCGCCTTGGTCTCGCCGATCCGGCTGTAGAAGGCTCCGAGCTCCAGCGAAACGCTGAGATGCTCGCTGTGGGGATCGAGACCCACTGGATGAGCCAGCGAGAGATGGATGAAGCCACCATCCCGCAGCGGGTGCTTCGGCTGCCAAGGCGGCTCTTCCACCTGCTCTTCAGGCTGGGGCCGTGGCTTTTTCCTCACGGTTTCAGGTTTTGGTTTCGCAGCGGGCGGCGGAGGGGGCGGCACTGCAGCGGCGCGGCGGGCCGCCTCCAGCTCGCGCGCCTTCGCGAGCTCCTCGAGCAGCTCGCTGGCTTCATTGCGCACGAGGTTACCCGCCAGGAGCGCCATCACCTCCACGCTCTTGTCCGGGTCTTCAGGGCGGGCGATCAGGCGGACGGTCTTCTTGCCGTCCACGGCTGTGAACTCTCCAAGCACGTAGCCCTGGCTGGCCTCTAGATCGAGCACCAAGGTCCCGCCCCCAGCCTCCGCCGTCGGATCCGTGGTCACTTCCACGCCGAGCTCCTTGCGCACGGCCTGCAGGACCTTCGGAGCCTCGACTCCGGAAGCGCCGGGCCTGAAGACGAGGCGCAGCGCGCGGCTGGGTACCACCGGGGCTGAGTCAGGCTCCGCGGCGAGAGTAGCGCGCGGCGTCAGCGTTGCGCTCACGACGAGCGCAATGCCCAGCGCCCTGCTCAGCTTGTGAAAGGAAACGGACGGTGACATCGATGCCCTTGGTGCCCACTCGCCCGCGGAGTGTTCAAGCCTCACCGAGGAGTGAGAGCAATCCAGCCTCGTCCAAGATGGCTACCCCGAGCTTCTGAGCCTTCTCGAGCTTGCTGCCTGCTTCTTCACCGGCGACAACGAAGTCGGTCTTCTTCGAGACCGAGCCGGAGACCTTGCCCCCAGCGCGCTTGATCTTCTCGCCAGCGTCGCTGCGCTTGAGCGTGGGGAGCGTCCCGGTGAGCACGAACGTCTTGCCTGCGACTCCCTCCACTTCTCGCCGCTGCCCCTCGAGCTGACTGAGCCGCACACCCGCGCGCTCCAGTCCTGCGATCACGCGCCGCACACCAGGGGAGTTCAGCTCCGTCATGATCACGTCGGCGCTCTTGCGCGCCAGCCCCTCGATCGCACCCGAACCCTTCTCGGGAGCGATGCTCTCGATAGCCGCTTCATCTCCATCACAATACCGCGCGGCAAAATCGAGCAGCGCCTGAGCGGTCCCGAAGTGTCCCGCGAGGTCCTCCGCGGTGGTGGTGCCGACGTGGCGGATGGCCAGGCTCGTGAGCACCCGCGCCAGACCCCGTCCCTTCGCGCGCTCCAGGCCTGCGATCACATTGTCCGCGCTCTTCTTTCCCATGCGCTCGAGCCCAGCCAGGTCTTTCGCGCTGAGCTCGAACAGCTGCTCGGGTGAGGAGATGCCGAGCTTGTCGACGATCTGCACCACCAGCACCGCACCCAGACCATCGATGTCCATGGCCTGGCGGCTGGCGAAGAAGCGCAGGCGCTCGGTGATCTGAGCGGGGCACGCAGGATTGGGACAGTAGAGGAAGATCTCCTCGGACATGATCTCGGCGCCGCAACTCGGGCATTGCTGGGGACGAGCCGTCGGCACCGTGCCGGCGGGCCGCTTGCTCAGATCGACGCTCACGACCTGGGGAATGATCTCTCCCGCCTTCTCGACCCAGACGGTGTCACCGATACGCACGTCCTTGCGCTCCAGCTCCACGAAGTTGTGGAGGGACGCGCGGCTCACCGTGGTACCCGCGACGAGGACTGGCTCGAGCTCGGCGACGGGAGTCAGCTTGCCTGACTTCCCCACCTGCACGGTGATTCCATGGAGCGTCGTCGCCCTACGCTCGGGCGGGAATTTGTAGGCGATCCCCCAGTGTGGGTGGTGCCCGGTACCGCTCAAGCGATCGTAGAGCCGCAGCTCGTCGAGCTTGATGACCATGCCGTCAATCTCGTACTCGGGCTGCGGGCGTCGCTCACCGAACGCCTCGCAGAACGCCAGGGCCCCCGCTGCGTCGTTCACCACCGTAACTCCGTCGAGGTACACGGGCGCACCGATCTCCGCTAGCCACTCCAACACCGCGTGTTGTGTCTCCGGCACCTTATTATTCCCCGGGGTAACAAGCTGATAGAGAAAGCTCGTAATACCTACGCTCTCCAGCCCGACCGGTTCCTTGCGCTTCATCAGGCCGGCGCAGCCATTTCGTGGGTTCATGATCGTCGCTTGCCCCGCCTTCCTCAGGCCTTCGTTGTAGCTATCGAAGGCTGGCCGGGGCCAGTACAGCTCCCCGCGGATCTCCACTTCGCCCTTCAGCCGCTTGAGCCGCTCGGGGGCGGCCCTGGACTGCAGCACTTGCCTGGTGATGTCATCACCCTTCTTGCCATCACCTCGGGTCACCGCGCGCTTGAGTCGCCCAGAGTCGTAGTGCAGGGAGACGGAGATCCCGTCAATCTTCGGCTCGACGATCAGCTGGAGCGCTTCGTCCGCCCCACACTCGAGATCCTGACGCCGCCGCGCCACCCAGTTCTCGAGCTGCTCCCCCAGGGAGACCGACTCGCCCTTGCTGTCCTTGCGCGCGCTGGAGAGCTTCTCCAGAGACAGCATCGGCACCGCGTGGGTGACTTCTTCAAAGCCCTCCGCGTGGTCGCTGCCTGGCCTCCGGTCGAGGCGCTCTTCCTCGGGGATCTCGAGCTCGATGGCCAGCTCCTGGTACTGCTCGAAGAGCTCGTCGAACGCGCTGTCCGGGATCTCCGGAGCCCCCGCGCGATAGGCCTTCTCGTGGTACTCGATCTCTCGCGCGAGCTCTGTCAGGAGCTCCCGCCGGCTGGCTTCGGTCTGGGCACTCGTGGTCGCCATGGCGCGCAGCCTAGCCTCCGGCGGGGGCTCCGACTATCCCCGAGAATCGACCCGGCTCGTGCCCCTCGTCTGTCAGCGATCTACACGAAATCTGCAGCGGTACACCAAGGTCGTGGCGACCGCACGGCCATCCTTGTCGAGCGGCGCTGACCAGCGGGAGCCCTGCACGGTTCGCTGGCATGCGCTGCCAAAGCCCGCGTGGCTCTCGGCCAAGACGCCCAGCACGCGAGCGCGGCCCTGAGCGTCCACAGCGACGCGAACCCGGGCCTCACCACTGATCCCCGCCGCCCGGGCATCCGGGGGATAGTAGCGAGCCAGTGTGCCATCGAGCCCAGGCGCCCGCGGTGGGCGCTGCAGGTCCTTTGCGGCGACGTAGCTCGGCGCCGACGGGGCCTTGGGTGCTGGCGGAGCCGGCTTCTTCACACTGCCACTTCCGCGCGGCGATTTTCTCCGACCACCACCGCCACCGGGGATCCCCACAGCGACTCCGTCTCCTGAGGAGGCTCCGAGATCACTGGAGGTCAGCGTTCCGAGATCGATCGGACCAGGCGGCCGCGGATCCTCCGCTTGCGGTTCTCCCTTCACCGG
>JAUILJ010000218.1 GCA_030433055.1 Polyangia bacterium | reverse complement strand
CTTGACTCGAGCCGCCTTGACTCGAGCCGCCTTGACTCGAGCCGCCTTGACTCGAGCCGCCTTGACTCGAGCCGCCTTGACTCGAGCCGCCCTGGGCTGCTCCTGCTTCACCTGCGCTCCCCGACGCGCCGCCGTCGATCGCGTCAGCGTGCTTGAGCGTTTCGGACTCGGCGCAGCCCCAGCAGCTCAACGCGCAGCAGAGAGCTGCGGCGCACCCTAACCCCCAAGCCCGTGTCATGCGGGGTAGTTTAGATCCAAAGTACCCGGCAGCGAAAGGCTGACCGGCTCGGCGCTATTTTTGTGCTCGATTGTCGTATTGCCGCTGGCGGGGGCTACAGGTCGACCAGCTCGATGCTGCCGATGAAGTCCTGCTTGCCTACGTCGACACCGTTGTGGCGCAAGATGGCGTAGGCCGTGACGACGTGGAAATAGAAGTTCGGCAGCGCCATTTCGTTGAGGTAGTTTCCAGCCTTGGCGCCTTTTCCGGGCAGAAAACTCAGGGGAACGATTCGATCGTCGCAGTCCTTGAAGTCCTCCGGCTTGAAACCTTCGAGGTAGCTCACCACCGCGTTGATTCGCGCGCGGATCTCCTCCCAGGTCTGCTCCGTGTCGGGGTGCTTCGGCGGTTCCTTGCCTGCGACGCGGGCAGCCGCGAACTTGGCAGCATCGCACGCTCCTTGGATCTGCTTGAGCAGGGGGTACTGATCAGGCGCCAGGCGTGCGCTGAGCAGCACAGCGACGTCGAAGCCCTTGGCCTTGGCGTGGACTGCTGCTTTGTCGAGCCACTGGCTCAGGTTCTTCAGCATCTTGGTGGTTTGCGGGACCGTGGCGTCATACAGCGGCATGGCGCGGTGCATGGCGCTCGAGCCGCTCCACGTCAACGGGCTGCGCCGCAGATTCCAAGGTGCTCGCCAAAAGTGAACACGCGGGTGTGTCGTTGGTGACATGGCTGCGTTTTTGTTTGTGGGCGCCTCGCCATCTCACCTGGAAAAACATGGCCTCCCGCTCCACTCGCGCCGTGGAGGTTGGCGGATGGGCAGTCGGGAGCGGCGCGTCTCGGCGTACACTTGCGTCATGGCTCGGTTGCTTGGTGATGCGTCGAAGGGGCTCGTGTGTGCGCTGACAGGCTGTGCGCTGTCTCTTGGGTGTTCGGGCTCAGTGCCGGAGGACACGGCGGTTCGAACCCAGGAGCTGCCGAGCGTCACCTCGGATCTGTGGGGCGAAGCGGGAGAGCTGTTCGTGCCTACCGGTCGCATCATGGACTGGTCCTACGCGGGTTATCAGGCAGGTGAGAGCCCACTCCCCGAACTCACACCAGACGTCAGCGTCACGGATTTCGGGGCGGTGGCGGACGACGCCGGTGACGACACGGATGCGTTCAATCAGGCCATCCAGAGCCTGACCAATGGCGGCGTCGTGGGCGTGCCTGCCGGGCGCTTCGTGATCCGTGCACGGGTGACGCTGACCGACGGCGTGGTG
The DNA here is from genome assembly GCA_030433055.1 of Polyangia bacterium. Taxonomy (GTDB): domain Bacteria; phylum Myxococcota_A; class Polyangia; order Polyangiales; family Polyangiaceae; genus JAHBVY01. The sequence goes on along the minus strand of JAUILJ010000218.1, from coordinate 8,461 downwards.
CTGCAGGGGGCAGGGCGCGGGGCGACCGAGCTCGAGATACCGGTGAACTTGAGTGACGTATACGGCGCTGGGGATCGCAAGTGGTCGTTCTCCGGTGCGTTCATCGAAGCCAAGGGAAGCGACGCCGGAAAGCTGGTGGGAGACGTCACGGCAGCGGCAGCTCGAGGCACGCGGGTGCTCGAGCTGAGCGACACGTCGGGAGTATCCGTGGGGCAATGGGTGCGCGTGATTCAGACGGATGGTGACGGCAGCCTGATGAACCGCTTGCACGCTGACCTGATGCCCGCGGGTGATGACAACACGGGAGACAAGGGGATGGAGTTTCATTCCCGAGTTAGCGCCGTGGATGCGGGGAGCATCACGCTGGAGCGCGCTCTGCCCCTCGATGTCGAGACCCGCTGGGCCCCCCAGGTCTTCGGGTTCGAGCCGCGCACGACCGACGTAGGCCTCGAGCACCTCAGCATCCGCTTCCCCGAGACCACCTATCCAGGGCACTTCCTCGAGCTGGGCTACAACGCCGTGCACTTCTCCGGGGTGGCCCACAGCTGGGTGCGGGATGTGGCCATCTACAACGCGGACTACGGCGTCAACATCAGCAGTAGCTTCTTCGTCACGGTTCAGGATGTGCTCTTGGACACCACGGCGGACCGCGGCTCGAGCGTCGGACATCACGGCCTGAACAATGGGCACGGGGGGGACAACCTGTTCATTGGCTTCGACGTGAACAAGCGCTTCGTGCACGACCTGACGAACGAGTGGTACGGCACCGGAGTGGTGTTCACTCAAGGGCGGGGTCTGGATCTGGCCATGGATCACCACCGCGCCGCGCCATACACGACCCTTTGGACGGAGCTCGATCTCGGTCAGGGCAAGCGCCCCTTCCAGAGTGGAGGTTCCTCCAACCGCGGTCCACACACCGCCGCCTACGACACGTTGTGGAACCTCAGCGCTCAGGACGACATGGACCTTCCTCCCGACGACTACGGTCCGCGCATCAACTTCGTAGGTTTCCGTACGGCAGCTACTGAGGTTAGCTCGCCCTACGATTGGTGGTTCGAGGGCATGGCTCCGGAGGACCTGGACCCACCCAACCTGTGGTTGGCCCAGCGGGAGAAGCGGCTGGGGCCGACGGGGAGTGGGGGCGCTGCGGGGAGCGGCGGAAGCGCTGCAGGCGCCGGAGGCAGCGGCGCGGCGGCGTCCGGCGGAGCCACGAGTTCGGGCGGCTCCAACACCGCGACCGGGGGCAGCGCGGGTAGCTCGGGCGCGGCGAGTGCTGGCGCGAGCTCGGGCGCCGCGCCCGCGAGTGATGACTCGGGTTGTGGCTGTCGTACTGGCTCCAGAGGCTCCACGCCGGCGTGGCCCCTGCTAGCGCTCCTGGGGCTGGTGCTCTGCCGTCGCAGCCGCGGCGCCGAGCGGGACGCCTAGCGCGCCGCGCCGCAGTCTCGGTCGAGCGCTTCAGAACTTGTTCTTGCGGATCATGATCTTGCAGCGCTCGCTCCCGGAACCCCCTGGCGCGAACTTGGCCACGAACCAAGGAGTGCCACCCAGGTTCTCTTGCTTGGCGGTCGAGCTGAAGTTTCCGGAGCACGCGTCGAACGCGGTCATCTTGCCCTGGATCGCGTAGCTCTCGGGGCCCCCGGTGCCGGTGAACTGGAAGCCAATCTGGGGGTTCAGAGACGTGCCCGGCGCAGTGACCGAGAGTGACCCGTCGGCCTGGGTGCTTACGGTGCACACGCGGTTGTACGAGCCCGTGCCGTCGAGCATCGTGCAGCCGTGTTTGCCGACCTCCAGCCCGCCGGCGGTGACGGTCTGGGGCGAGGGCGCCGCCTGCTCTGGCTGAGGCGGAGCCGCGCCTGGCGCAACACCGTTTCCTCCCGGATTCTCAGGTAGCCCCACGGGTTGCTGGGCGGGGACCTGACAGGCCCCGTTGTTGCAAAACGAATTTGCGGGGCAGTCCGAGTTCGACGTGCAGTTGCCGTTGCTCTTGTCCTTGCAGGCCAGGAGGCACGATATCAAGCCAATGAGCAGTGCCGTGGCTTCTAGGCGCGGCCAGCGTGAGGAGTTTCCGCGAATCATGACTCCTCAGAGTAGCTCCATCCAGGGCCGCACCGATATCACCCGGGGATATCGGTGGAGGGATGGGTCCACTGGCCGCCGCTCGAGGGCGGCGTGCTAAGCTCGCCGCTCAGTAAAGGGGTTTGCACATGCGTTGGTCACTCGTGGGCACCACGGCGGCGGTCGTTCTGGCTTTGGCATCCAGCGGTTGTAGTTCGGACGACTCCGGCGGCGTAGGCAGTGGAGGCGCCGCTGGGACGGGAGGAGCGCTGGCCAGCAGTGGCGGAAGCGGCGGCGAGACCGCAGGCTCGGGCGGCACCGCGGGCGAAAGCGCAGCCGGCGGGAACGGAGGAAGTGCTGGAACGGCGAACGGAGGCGTCGGGGGCACGGGCGGCGTTGCGGAGCCCGGGGTGCACTTCGTCGGGCGCCATGTGGTCGAAGACGACACCACGGTGCGCTTCGGTTGGTCCGGTTCAGGTCTCGTCGTGCGTTTCCGCGGCACCGCGATCCGGGTCACGCTGGACGATCCGGCGCACTATTTCACTGTCGTCGTGGACGGGCAGGTGGGGCCGCGCTTGGCGACCTCCTCAGGCGAGCAGCATTACACGCTCGCCGAGGGGCTGCCCGACTCCGAACACGTGGTGGAGCTCTATCGACGCACCGAGGGGTCCTACGGCTCGACCCACTTCCTGAGCGTGGATATCGACGGCGAGCTGCTGGCGCCGCCGCCCGTGCGTCGCAGGATCGAGGTGCTCGGCGACTCGATCACCTGCGGCTACGGCGATGAGGGTCCAGACCAGTACTGCAATTTCTCTGCGGATACGGAGAATCACTATCTGACGTACGAGGCCATCGCCGCGCGCGAAGTCGGTGCAGAGCTTTCGACCATCGCCTGGTCAGGCAAGGGAGTCGTCTACAACTACGGAACCGACACGAATCAGCCGCTGCCCGAGATCCATCGGCGCGCCTTGCCGACGCAGGCCAGCAGCGTATGGGACTTCTCGACCTGGCAGCCAGACGCAGTCTTGATCAACCTGGGGACCAACGATTTCAGCACCGACGGCGATCCAAGCGAGAGCCTGTTCGTCGGCGAGTACGTGAAGCTCCTCGAAGCATTGCGCAGCGACTATCCCGACGCGCTGATTCTCTGCACGGTTGCCCCAAAGCTCTTCGGCAACGACCAGACCCAGGCGGAGACGTACATCGCCAGCGCCGTCGCACAACGCAATGGCGCCGGAGACACGAGGGTAAAGCAAGTGGACATCTCCACGGAGTCGACGGGCTTCGGCTGCGACTGGCATCCCAGCCTCGCGACTCATCAAGCGATGAGCGCCCGCCTGGTGACACTGTTGAAAGACGAGCTCGGCTGGTAGCTACTTGATCACCGGAGGCTCGGAGATCAGCTCGAGGTTCAGGCCACCGGGGTAGTAGTAGGATGTCGCGTGGCCGAAGCCCATGACCTGCAGTCCTAGCGGGCGCTCACTCTCGAGGCGGTGAGCACCGCCGCTCGTCCCGTCCAGGCGCACGCGAATCACGGACCAGCCGGTGCTGCCGATTGGAGTCCCGGCGCCCGATACCGGGGTGCCGTCGAGGATCGCTTGCGTGCCGTCTTCCAGCAAGATGTCGGCGTAGTTCTCGAGATAGTCGGCGGGAGCCAGGAACGTGTACTGCTTGCGAAACTGCTTGGGCGTGACGAGCACGCTGAACGCTGGGTCGCCACGCGTCTCTACGTCGTTTCCTGACGGATCTTGAATGGTGCCCCCGAGCATGAACGAGCCGACGGCGAACGGCTGAGAGCCGCTCACTCTGAATGCCTCGGTCAAGGGCCCCAGCTCTACGACCTCACCGGCGTTGATGCTGCTCGGCGCTCCGCTCGGTGGCGAGGAACCGGGGTAGCTCAACTGAGTGCCATCGACGTTGCCGTAGAGGCGCAACAGGTGACCCACGACGTTGCCATCCGGAGCGCTCGGAGGCACAACCAGGTAGTCGTCCCCCAACACTTCGCCGGGCAGCACGACCTCTTCCAGGTGGTCCGCGTAGCCCGCGGTCTCGTCCGGAACGCTCGACAGGGCGTTGCTCGCGATGATCTGCACGGGGTGATTGGCGATCACGACACTGCCGCTCAGATCGGCGTGGGGTTCATCCCAGAACGCGCCCCATGCGCCGAGCAGCTGGAGCACGTCGCCCTGCTGCAGGTCGAAGCTCAGCGTCTGCCCGCTGCTCCCGGCGCTCACCCCCGTGCCGGCTGCCGTTCCCGCGCTGAGCTGCACCTTCACCTGAGTATCCGCCTGGGTCGCCGTGATCGCGTAGGAGCCCGGGGTGCTGCCCCACGTCTCCCCCCCGTTGATCGCCGAGCGCCCGAACAGCCGATAGGATCCGGTCATGGCGCTGGTGGGAAGGAGCAGGGCGGCGTCGTTGCTCACCGATAGACAACGCGTGCCATCGCCGTAGGCCGGTGTGACCGGACAGCTCGCCATCGGCTTCTCGTACTCCAGGGGATTGAATTGCCATGCAGTAATGGGTGCCGTGCTGCTCAGGTGGTAGGCGGCGGCGCTGGCGAGGACGGACTGACTGACGCGGCCACCGGTGGTCTGTTCGTCGAACATCGGGCCTTTCAGCTCGTCGACCCAGGGCAGCGGAATGCTCTCGATGCCTCCCGGGGCCACGCTCGCGCTGGCGACCGCGTTGCCACCCCGGGTCACGCTCACCTCAGCGGTCTGCTGGCTGCCGTTGGCGACCACGACTGCGAAGTCGAAGTTGGTGTACACCGGGTTGAACGTCACCGTGGGCCAGAAGTCGCAGCCGATGTAGCTGCGCTGAGACTGGGCCTCTTCGCAAGTCTCGGGGGTGTTGGAGTCGCCGCCGCCCCCAGCCGATGCATCCAGGTTGAGCCCTCCTCCGCTGCCGAGTCCGCTGCCACCGGAGCCAGAATCGCCCCCCTGCGACTGCCCCGCGGAACCAGCGCCGCCCGCCACGGCGCTGCCTCCGCCCTGGGCACTACAGCCGAGGGCGATACAGCTCAAACACACGGACGCAACGCCAGAGAGCAAACGGGCCATCGCGTTCGAGTGTTCGCTGTGCGCCCGGGCCCCTCAAGCGCTTAGCCATTGGCGCCATGCTTTGGAGAAGAACGTTGCGCTTCGTCACTCTTCGGAGAGGCGTACGCCTTGGGTCTTCTTGCCGTCGAATCCGACCTTGTCCGCGTAGAATTCTCGGATGCGATCCATGTCGGCCTTGATGTTGCCGCTCGGAAGGATGCTCGGCCCCACGCCGCCCAGCTTGCGCTCGTAGTCCAGGAAGCCGCACACGATGGGCACGTTGGCCGCGCGAGCGATGTGGTAGAAACCGCTCTTCCAGTGGGTGCTGCCTGCGCGCGTGCCGGAAGGCGCCACGGCCAGGTACATGGAGTCGCTCTGGTTGAAGCGCTGCACGACCTGCTCGACCAATCCGTGACGCGCGCGTCGATCCACGGGGATCCCGCCCAGCGCTCGCATCACCGGCCCCATCGCCCCTTCGAACAGAGTGTGCTTGCCGAGCCAGTTGAGCTTCAAGCGGAACACACCCGCTACAGCCAGCATGAAAGGCAGGTCCCAGTTACTCGAATGGGGCGCCGCGATCAGTACACCCTTGGGGCTTTCGGGGAGTGTTCCGGTCGTGTTCCAGCCGACCAGCTTCAGGTAACTCTGGGCGACGTCGTAGGTCCACGGGGCGCTTTGAGGGGGGAGCGCTTGCAGGCTGTTGTCCACATATTCAGCTCAGCCGAACCGGTCGAGGTCGTCAACGTCCGTCGCCAGTGCTGACGAGAATGTGACTTTGCGCGGTGCGTGGGGCGGGACCCTTCGCCGAGGCACGGCGCTGCGCGGCGGCGAAGCCGCGCAGGCTATGCGGCAGCCGCATTTCTACGGGCAAAAGACGATGTCGTAGTCCTCGCCAAAGCAGGTGTAGGTGCTCGTCTGGTCGTCGTAGGCGTAACTGTACGCCGTGGGACACGCCGCCTTGAACAGGTCTGAATAGCTGAAAGGCGGGCAGGTATCTGGAGTGCCGTGCGCGCCGCGACAACAGTACTCGTCGCTCTGGAAGATCTCGCAGGCGCTCGCACAACCAACGACGTGGCCTTGAGCGTTCTTCTTCTGCAGCTCCGGGGGACACGTCTGGTTCAAGTCGCTGCTGCAGCCAGGTGATCCACAGTCGTAAGGGTCGCCTTCTCCCCTCGGCTCGTACGTTCCAGCAACCGGCCTGATGGTGAGCGGGAGGTTGTACCCGTCGACCAGACTGATGTCGTAGAAGTCGAGCCCAGCGTGCCCGGAGAACGTGAACTCCGCGAGCGTAGCCGGGGTCTGCCCGCCGGCGCCGCTGCACGCCATTCGATTGCCGCAGTCTCCGCTGTCGCAGTGCCCCATCCCGCTGCCGTCGAACTGGCAGCCCGTGCGTCCCCAGAAGCGACCGCCCCAGTGCTCGGGCAGGACCAACGTGTGATCGTTGCCGGGGGGCAGCTCCCACCCCCCGTTGTCTGGCAGTTCGTATTCTGGCGCTGCGTTCAGCGCCCCCACCCAAATGGTCTCGCTGCACTGATTGACGAAACGGATCTGGCGCACGCCGTCCGGGGTGGAGGTCCCTCCGCTACCTCCGGTCGCTGCTCCGCCCGTCGCCCCCCCGGACGCTGCGCCGCCGCTGTCCGCGCCTCCGTTGGAGCCGCCGTTGCCTCCGGTTTCGCTGCCTCCAGCACCCGCGCCGCCGGAGGCGCTCGCGCCCGTTCCCCCGTTGCCCCCGACGCTCGAGCTCCCGCCTGAGTCGGAACTTCCTATCCCTGCGGATCCACCCTGGGCGCCGCCCGCTCCGCTGCTGCCGCCTTCGCTCTGGGAGCCGGAGTCGCAACCACCAAGCAAGCCGAGGCAGGTCGCCGCGCCAGCCATCCAAATCATCGCCCTGCTTGCAGAGGCTCCGTGACCGCTGTTCGTTTCTTCTTGATTGGGGGTGAGGAAATTCTCGCGGCCGATGTGAGCGCCGTCGAACGTCGGCGTCCGGGGACGGGTCGCTGCGAGCGAAGTGGGGGAGTGGGGAACCGAGATTTGTCTGCGCATCGTGGGCCTCGTGTGCTGTGCGTCTCGCCCTGGAGTCGGAGAACTCGGGAGGGAGCGCGTTGGGCTGTCAGTCTTCAGTTGCCGGCTCCAGCGGTACCCGTGACATCAAATGGGAGCCGACCAACTGATTGGCTGACCTGAGGGGGCACCCAGCTCGGTCGGTGGTCCTATTTCCACAAAGAAACACTGTCCGCGCGCGGGATCCCAGCGAAGGCCGAATTTTCCGCAGTCGCGCGCTCCGTACGCTGGAGAGGCCGTCCGTGGAGGGCGCATCAAGTGTTGATTGGCACTCGATAGCAAGACCGCCCTCACCACTTTTTTCTACGCGAGAACGCCAAACAGACGTTGTGTAAGAAGTTGAACCTGCTACTTACGGCCCGTATGAACAGACAGCTCGGAATGTGTTGTTTCCAGGTAGCAATGCTCTGCGCCGTGGGATGTGGTGGGTCGGACGGTGGACCTTCGTCAGGCACCGAGGCGGCCGGCGCCGCCGGTCAGTCTGCTGCTGCTGGATCCGCGGGGCAATCCGCGGCAGGCGGAGCGTCGGGATCGGGCGCCGGGGGCGCGAGCGCCGGAACGGGTGGTTTGGCGGGCGGAGCTAGCGGCGCCTCATCGGATGCAGATGTGGACAAGGCGTTTGCCTGGCTCACGGGTCGCTTCGACTCCAGTGAGCAGGCGGCGGCGAACCCGACCTATTTCGCCATTCAACTGGAGACTTGTCCCGTCGCTGCTCCGGGACTGGGGGAGCGCGTGCTGTATGTGGAGCAGGCGCGCATGGACCTTCTCGACAGCCCCTATCGGCAGCGGCTCTACGTGGTCGAGGCGGGCGAGGGGCCTGAGGTCATCTCTCGAGTGTTCGAGCTGGCGACCCCCGCCAGCTGGATTGGAGCCTGCGGTGAGTCCGAACCGCGCGGAGTCACTCCGGATGACGTCACTGAACGCGCTGGCTGCGCCGTCCATCTTACCCGCTCGGGGCTCGATGGGTTCGTGGGCGGCACCCAGGGGACCGAATGTGAGAGCTCCTTGAACGGCGCCAGCTACGCCACCAGCGAAGTGTCGCTCAGCGCCGCCGACCTCGAGTCATGGGACCGGGGTTTCGACGCCGACGGCGCCCAGGTGTGGGGCGCTACCGCCGGGCCGTATCGGTTCATTCGACAGTAAGATTACCCTGAGGAAAATATGAAACGATTGTGTACAGCGTCACGCTTGGTGACTGGGCTGATTGTCTCGGTGTGTTTCGTAGCTTGTAGCGGAGAGTCCGCAGAGCGCGCGACCCCGAGTTCGGGGGCAAGCGGGGGCGCGGGCGGGACAGGGCTGATCGCCGG
>JAUILJ010000217.1 GCA_030433055.1 Polyangia bacterium | reverse complement strand
CAAAATGTTGCTGACCCCACGCTCCTCAGAATAACCCAGCAATTCCAATCACTTACGAAATAGTGAGCGATCGTGGCGCTGGGATTCGTCAGCAAAAACTAGCTGGTTTTCCAAAGCCCCCTATATTGAAGCGTCTATGGCAGATCTACGGCATATCCATCAATACATGACGGACCGCCGCCGCGTTCTGCTGGACGATGGGAGAGTTGGAAAAATTGTCCGAGTGGACACCACCTATCCCAGTGGAGGCACCCTGGTCTCAATCTGGACAGAGGAAGACAAGGGGCCCACGGTAGCCAAGGTTGAATTGGCCCGTGTCGTCGGACCGGCTCCGGCGAAATCCGCGTGACAGCAGACGCCCCGCGCCCACGCAGCCAGCGACGCTGGCGGTGGGCGCGGAGGCGGTCGATTTTTTTGCCGTCTGCCCCTGGAGCAGCCGGCGTGATTGACCCCACCGCTGCCACCCTCTGAGCGATCGTCGCTCAGCTCGCGCTGCCAGCGTCGAGCGCCTCGAGCTGCATGCGGCAGTCCTCGCTGAGCAAGCGATTCTTCGAGTCTTCCGCCAGCCGCCGGGCCAGCGTCAGCTCGCGACGCGCTCCCAGCACGTCGCCTTGCTCCGCCAGGAGCTTACCCAGGAGGTAGCGCCCGGTGATCGCGTCCCAGGTCCAGCGCTGGGCTTCCGCTGCTGCCAAGCGCTCACCCAAGACCCGGCGCGCGACGTTCGATCCGTTCGCTGCGTCCAGGTAGGCGAGCATGATCCGGTTGAGGTTGACCATGCGATCAGAGCCGATCACCTCGGCCACTTCCAGGGACTTCTGGAGCGCGGCATAGGCGCGCGGCAGCTCACCCAGGCGCATCAAGGAGTCCCCCTGATTGTGGAGGTTCACCGCGACCTCATGGCTCAAGCCAGCTTCACGGCCCAGCTCGGCGGCTTGCTCCGCCGCAAGCGCCGATCCGCCCCAGTCCCGTTGGAACGCGCGGATCAGCGCGCGCACCTTTGCGCGCTCGCACAGCAGCACCGGGTCATCTTCCGCGGGTAGGATTTCAATCGCTGCGTCCAGCGCTTGCTGAGCAGCGTCCAGTTCTCCGGCGCCTGCGAGCGCCTGGGCCGCGGAGAGCTGCATGCGGTGGCGCTCGAAATTGTCTCCGCCGCTCAGGCTCTTCGCCTGCTCGATCGCCACCAGTGCCGCACGGAAATCACCTTGATGAAAACACACCTCGGCTTCCGCGGCCGTCAAGCCCCGCAGCTCGGGGCCGGTGAGCGAAGCCTGCTCTGCCATCTGAGCGGCGCGGCTCAGCAGCTGGCGCGCTTCCTTGTAGCGGTGCAGGGCGCCGAGGCTGAGCGCCAGATCGACGCTCGCCACCAGCCTCAGGCTCGGTGACATCGCAGAGTCCTGCTCGAGGCGGCTCGCCAGGCGCTGGGCGAGCTCGGGCAGCCCCTCTCCCGAGCGCACATGGCGGATCGCCCGTGAAAGCGAGCGCACCCAGTTGGCGAGCTGTTGCCCTCCGCGGGAGTCCCAGTCCGCGAGATCCAGAGCGCGGGCGAGATCGCCCACCGCGTACTCCAGGCGACGGGCGTTCAGCTGATACATGCCACTGGTTGCGTAGAAACCCGCAGCGCGATCCAGCTCTCCGGCCTGCGCCAGGTGGTAGGCAATGCGGCCCGCCTCCTGCTCGGTGCGCTCTCCCAGGATCATCTGGTAGGCGTTCGCCGCGCTGAGATGCAGCTCGATCAGCTGCTCCTCATCCAGGTTGGCGACGATGACCTCAGCCAGCAAGGGAGACGGGAACGAGAGCGCTACCGGACCATCGCGCAACATCAGCTTCGCGACCTCCAGGCGCTCGGCGAGCAGGTTCAAATGACCCAGGCTGCAGTCGAGCATGGCCCCGAGCACCGACGTATCCGCAGGGGAACCAACGATGGCGCTGGCGATCATCAGATCGCGCTCGGCGTCTTCCAGCCTCCGGATGCGGTCTCCGAGCAGCGACCGCAACGGCCGAGGGACGCTGAGCACACCTCCCAGCTCGAGCCGCGTGATCTGCTTGTCCTCGACGACGATTGCACCTGCCTCTTGAGCCTCGCGGAGCAGCTCTTCGACGAACATTGGATGCCCCGCGCAACGCTCGTGAACGAACTGGAACAGCGCTTCCGGGACCTCCCTCACCCCCAAACGAACACACACCAGGCGATAGACGTCGTCTTCATCCAGGGTTCCGAGCTGCACCTCCTGATAGCCTGGCAACTCGCGGAAGTGCGCGACCTCACCGCTGCGCGCGGCGAACAACAGGATCAGCCGGGCACGCTCGAGGCGCTCTGCGACACGGCTGAGGAGCTCGACGCTGGGCGCGTCGATGTCTTGAGCGTTGTCCCAGGAGAAGACGTGGAGCTGGTCCTTGGCTAGCCCATCGAGCATGCCGGCGACCGCGTTCTTCAGCACACCAGCCGACGCAGCGCGGTCTCCGCGGCTCAGGCCGAGCTCCGTCAGGACGATCTCCACCTCTTCGTCGTGTAGGCCCAGCGCGCGCAGGCGAGGTTCGACGGCCGCGATGCGCTCTGGCGAGTCGCCTTCACGGACGCCGCACAGCGAGCGCAACATCGCCACGATGGCCGAGTAAGGCAGGCTCTTTCCGCTCGGAACACACTCTGCCAGGTGGCAGCGAATGTTGAACTCGCCGCGCTGGATGCGGCGCTCCATCTCGTAGATCAGCCGGGACTTCCCGATCCCGTGCTCACCGACGATCCCCACGACCTGCAGGTGCCGCCGTGAGGCGCGCGCCAGCACTCCCCCCAGGCGCTTGAGTTCATCGAGCCGCCCGACGAAGCGCCCATAGGCCTCTCGTGGTGAGCGCGGCTCCCCGACGATCCAGGCACGAGAAGCCGAGCGCGCCATGCTCGGCGCGGACTCCAGCGAGAACAGCTTCCCGACGTTCTTCGCGGCGGCGTCGCTGATGAGCAGGCTCCCCTCGAGCAGGGTGCACAGGTCCCGTGCCTGGGCGAGGAGCGAGGCAAGATCGGAAGCGTTGGGATCCAGCGCGCTCCCCGCCGCGATGCGCCCAGCGTGAATGCCCACGCCAGGCTCCACGTCGCTCGCGCCAAGACTGCGCAGGAGCACCAGCCCCGATCGCACCGCGAGCTCCGTATCGCGTCCGTCGGCTTCATCCAGACCGAACAACGCCACGAGCTCGTCGGCCCCAAATGTCAGCACCCGCGCGCCGTAGCGCTCGACGACCTCACGAGCGCGCTCACTGGTTTCCTCGCTGGAAGATCCTCTCGGAAACGCGACCACCAGGGCAGACACCTCGCGCCCTGCCAGCTCGGCCAGGGGGCGCCCGCTGGGCGCTGGAGGCTCCGGTGTGGTGTCGAGCACCTGGGCTACGCCCTGGAAGCGCCCGGACGACGCGGGCCCGTCGCTGACCTCGCTGCGTGGCGGGACGATGCGAGGTTCCGACGGCAGCTCGAGGCGAGGCTCCGACGGCAGCTCGGGACTCGACGGAGCCTCGTTCAGCTCTTCAATCAGGGACGACAGCTCACGCGCGCCCTGGCGCGCGCCAGCGGCATACAGCTCCTCCAGGAGCTGCTCATATACCTTCGCGGCGCTGCCTCCGCGCTTGCTCGGGTCCTGCTCCAGGAGCTGCATCACCAGCGCCGAGAGCGATGGCGAGATGTCTGAGCGCAGCTCGGCCGGCTCCAGCGGCTTTTCCCCAAGGATTTTCGAGGTGGTCTGCGTGGGACGCGCGCCGGCGAACGGGTGCTTGCCAGTGAGCAGTCGATACGCGAGCGTGCCGAGGCTGAACAGATCGCTCTTGGCATCGATATCGTTGCCGCAGATCTGCTCTGGGCTGGTGTACGCGAGCTTCTGGTTGAGCAGCTCTTCACTGGCCCGCTCGCCGAGGGAATAGAAGGCGCGGCCGATGCCAAAATCGCTGAGCTTGACCTCGCCCTCCCAGCTCAGGAGCACGTTGCCTGGATTGAGGTCCCCATGCACGATGCCCAGCGGGTTGCCGCGCTCGTCCTTGCGCCGGTGGGCGTGATCCAGCGCCTTGGCGAGCTCGCTGACGATGAACAGCGTCAAGCCAACCGGGAGCGCCTTGCCCGCGCGCTCCAGGCGCTCCTGCAGGCGCCGCAGGTCCATGCCCTGCACCAGCTCGGTCGCCATGAAGAAGCTGGTCCCGACCGACTCGTCGACGCGCCCCAGATCGAAGACCTGGACCACGCTCGAGTGGCTGAGGCGCACGGACAGCTGAGCCTCTCGTACGAAACGGCCGACGAAGTCCGCCTCCGCAGACAGCTCCGGCAGCACGCGCTTGATGACCAGCGTCTTCTCGAAGCCTTCCACGCCGAAGCTCTTCGCCTTGAAGACCTCGGTGATGCTTCCGCGCCCGAGCAGATCGAGCAGTTGATATCGACCGTACGGACCCAGGCTGCTCACTCTTCGCCGCCGTACATGGCTTCAGCAATTTCGAACGTCGCGTTCTCCAACCTCGCGTAGGCGTCGCGAATGGTGTCGATGTCGCTGCCGTTCTCGAGGCACGCCTTGAGGAACTGTAGGTCTTCCTTCATGGCCGCGATCTTGTCTGCGTCGAGCAGGTCGCCATAGCCTTCCACGGCCTGCTCGGTCGTATAGATCAGAGTTTCCGCCTGGTTTTTTAGCTCCGCCAGATCTCGACGCAGCTCGTCGGTCTCTTTGAACTTCTCACCTTCGGAGACGAGCCGATCGACTTCGTCCTGGCTGAGACCGCTGGTCGGCGTGATGTTGAGCGACTGAGCCTTGCCGGTCCCGAGATCCTTCGCTTCGACGCTGAGGATACCGTTGGCGTCGATGGCGAACGTCACCTGGATCTTCGGTACGCCGCGGGGAGCCGGTGGGATCCCGGTGAGCTCGAAATGCGCCAGGCTGCGGTTGTCGGCGGCCATCTCACGCTCGCCCTGAAGCACGTGGATGGGCACGAAGGGCTGGTTGTCCACGCTGGTGGTGAAGATCTCGCTCTTCTCCGTGGGCACCGTCGTGTTGCGGGGGATCTGCTTGTAGAAGATCCCACCGCCGGTCTCGACGCCGATCGACAGCGGAGTGACGTCGAGCAGCAGCACCTCGTCGATCTGCCCGCCGAGCGCGGCGCCCTGAACGGCGGCGCCCGTGGCGACGACCTCGTCCGGGTTCACGCCCTTGTGGGGGTCCCTGCCGAACAGGTCCTTCACGGCGCGCTGCACCGCCGGCATGCGAGTCATGCCCCCGACCAGCACCACCTGATCGACCTGGCTCGGCGCGACCTTGGCGTCGCCCAGCACGCGCGTACACGCGTTGATCGTGCGCTCGATGAGATCGGACGTGATGATCTCCAGCTCGCTGCGCTTGAGCGTGCGCTCCAGGTGCAGCGGCCCGCCTGACCCGGTGGCGATGAAGGGAATGTTCACCTCGGTCGAGAGCGAGCTCGACAGCTCGTGCTTGGCCTTCTCTGCGGCTTCTTTCAGGCGCTGCAGGGCCATGCGGTCCTTGCGCAGATCGATGTCGTGTTGCTTGAAGAACTCGTCTGCGAGCTTGTCGATGATTCGGACATCGAAGTCTTCACCGCCGAGGTGGGTGTCGCCACCGGTCGCCTTGACGTTGAAGACACCGCCCGAGATCTCGAGGATCGAGATATCGAAGGTGCCGCCGCCGAGGTCGTAGACTGCGATCCGCTCGGAAGCGGTCTTGTCGAGGCCATACGCGAGCGCAGCCGCGGTCGGCTCGTTGATGATGCGCTTGACCTCGAGCCCCGCGATGCGCCCCGCATCCTTGGTGGCCTGGCGTTGTGCGTCGTCGAAGTATGCAGGGACCGTGATCACCGCCTCGACCACCGGCTCACCCACGAACGACTCGGCGATCTGCTTCATGGTGGTGAGCACGAAGCTCGACACCTCGGGCGGAGACATCGTCTTGCCCTGTACCTTCACCCACGCGTCGCCGTTCTCGTGGCGCGTAACCTCGTAGGAAACCATCTCGCGGTGCCGCTTCACGTCCTCGACGTCGAAGGCCTGACCCATCAGGCGCTTCACGGCGTAGATGGTGTTCTCGGGGTTGGTCGTGGCCTGGCGCTTCGCGACCTGACCCACCAGGCGCTCCCCACTCGCGGTGAATGCCACGACGGATGGCGTGGTTCGCGCACCATCCCCATTGGGGATCACCCGCACCTCCGGCTCGCCGCTGGCGCTCACCCCTTCCAAGACGGCGACACACGAGTTCGTGGTCCCTAAGTCGATACCGATGATCTTGCCCATGGGACGCGTGAGCATACCTGCCCACACGCACGGACTGGAGGGATATGGCTACGTTTTTTAGGTTTGCGCTCGGCGCGACACGTCGCTTGGCCAAGCACGCCAAAGGCGAGCCGCTTTTCAGGTTGATCCACCCGAGAGCGAAGTCGCGTTTCCCGCCGCATCCACAGCGTGAGCTACGCGAAAGCGCTGCGTCGCCACCGGAGCAGCCTCACGGATCACGCTGCGCAACGGAGTGCGAGAGGGCCGGACGAGCGCCGCTAAGGAGCTTTGGCCACGACCACCAGGGCCGGACGGATCAAGCGCTCGCCTTGACGATAGCCCGCCTGGACTTCCGCCGCGACGCTGCCGGGCGGATGATCCTCGGTGGCCATCTGCTGAATCGCCTCGTGGACGCTCGGATCGAACGGCTTGCCCACGGACTCCACGCGCTCGATGTTGAGCCGGCCCAGCGTATCGGTGAACTGCTTCATCACCATGCGAATGCCATCGGAGAGTGACTGCACGTCGGTCGCAGCCTCCGCGTGCTGAGCGGCGCGCTCGAGGTTGTCGAAGACGGGGAGCAGCTCCTTCAGCAGCTGGTCGGTGCCGCGGGCCTCTGCATCCAGCAGGTCTTTGCGCGTGCGCTTGCGGAAGTTGTCGAAGTCAGCGGCGGTGCGGAGCAGCTGCTCTTTGAGCCGCTTGGCCTCCGCCTGAGCCTCCTCGAGGGGATCGCCAGGTGCCTCGGCCTGGGCCTCGGCTCCAACTGCTTCTTCCGCCGGTGCGCTGTCCGGCGCTTCGGTGTTGTCGTTCTCGTCGCTCACGGGCCCGCTAATATAATCAACGGATCGGCTTTGCAAACGTGTGGCCGACGTTTCACCCAAACAGCGCCGAGATTGGCACTAGGGCCGAGCGTCGGCAGGAGCATCCGTGCACCGCGCCTGACGCAGAGCCGTCACCTCTCCCCCGCTGGATCGAGCGTCGTCCAGTAGCGGCTCCGGAGGCGGCGCCAGCCAGATGTCCGGCGCCTGGGGAAAGGCCCAGAATCGGAGCGGACTGGTCAGCGGCAGCCGCTCGACGCTGCCTGGCGCCGGCTCAGGCGTGTTTCCCCTGCCGTAGCTCGTGCGCTCCAACCAGAAGCAGTGCGCTGCGCTCGCAGGCGCGTAGAGGTGGCGAGTGGCCCCCCGCAACGTGACGTCCGCCTCGGCCACCACCTGGCCCTCCGAGAGCGCTCGGAGGTGGCGGCGCCCCGCGGGTAAGCGAAGCTCGACGCCGGCGTTGGCAGACTCCTGACTGGTCACGGGCACCTGCGCGACGATCTCTCCGTCCACCTCGAGGGCCAGCGGATGTTCCGTCAGGTTCAGCACCTGGACGCGAGGGCGGTGGATCACGAAGGACCCGACGCTGACCAGTAGCGTCACCACCACCACCCCGACCATGCCTTGGGGCGCCAGGCGCGGGAGCGTCGCGTCCCAGGCGCCCCGGGGACTCCCATCACCCAGCCGCAGGCGTGCAGGGTTCAGCGCGAGTAGCTGCGCGGCGAAGGAAGGTTGGGCGCAGCGGAGCACCGCGACACGGCGCCCCTCTCCGCTCAGCTGACGCCATGCCAGCGCCGGCCCTGGCGCGCAGCGCGCGTGGCGCCGCCTGGAAGACCAGTGCCACCCCAGGGCGCGCCCCAGCACCAGCGCGAGCACCAGCCCGCACGGCAACACGAAGAGCCCCCAGCGGCTGAACCACGAGGTCGCTGACAGTTGCACCAGGCCCCCCTCTGACAGGCGCTCCAGCGCCAGCGGCAGCCCCACCGCCGAGGCCACCCCGAGCAGCAACGCCGCCAGGATCACGCTGAGGGAGCGCGTGCGGTCCACGGCCTCGTGAGTCAGACAGCGATCGCACAGCGGCACGATCACCACCCAGGGCGCCGCGCCCAGCTCCAGGCGCCGTGACTCGCTCGCAACGTCAGCGCAGCACGCGCACACGCTGGGCATCACCAAAGCCGCCGCGAGCACCGAGGCGCTGGGCACCGGGTTCGACGCGGCACCTCGAGGCGCGTCGCGCTCCGACTCGACCTCGTCCGGCTCGGTATCAACGTCCACAGCGTCTGCCAGGAGCTCGAGCTCGACGGCGTGCGGCGCCGCTTCGACGACGTCAGCCGCGTCCGCCGGTTGCTGAGCCGCGCCAGACACCGACTCGGCCTGTTCTGCGCTGTCGTCTTCGGGTTGCATGCGCCGGGTGCGACTTAGCCACTGGGACTGGGAGCTGTCCAGAGCTACGAGTGGCCGCGGAGGGTCACTGGGACGCGGGCGCGCCCACTGTTCGTTTCCTCATGGCAATGCATTGGACTTTGCAGCGCGTCTCACCCCCGAACCCGAGACGAGGGCTTGCACGGCCGAGGTCGCCGTCACGACGCCCCGTTCGGGCAAGGGTGACGGCCGCTTGCGCGGCAGCTGAGGCCTCCCGTGCGTGCTTGCCGCCTGCATGCGCGCTCCCGGACGCTTCGCGTACCTGTTTGGAGCCCTCGGGCGCGCTCCCGGACGCTTCGCGTACCTGTTTGGAGCCCTCGGGCGCGCTCTACAGGCTTCACAGACCGCTGATTCGGCCCGCCGCCGGCACAATCGGCGCCAACACCGGCGCGCCGAGGGCGATTGTTGCCGCCGCAGGGGTCAATCGAGGCACGGTTGGGGGTGAGACGCGCCGCAAAGGCCTCCAAGCTCACCTGTGAAGCTCCCGGGGTGCTCGACGTAAGCTGTAGAGCACGGGGAGCACGATCAGGGTCGCGAGGGTCGCCGTGATCATACCGCCGGTCACCACCGTCGCGAGGGGCCGCTGGACCTCCGCGCCCACACCGCTGCTCAGCGCCATGGGCACGAAGCCGAACACGGCCACCGCCGCCGTCATCACCACGGGCCGCAAGCGCGTCAGCGCTGCCGCGGTGATGGCCTCGCGCTGCTCGACGCCGGCCTGGCGCAGCTGCCGAATACGCGAGACCAACACCATGTCCCCCAGCACCGCGATCCCCGACAGGGCGATGAAACCTACCCACGCGGAAATAGAGAACGGCATGCCGCGCAGCCACAGCGCCAGCACCCCACCCACCACACCGAAGGGCACGCCGAGAAACACACGGGCAGCGTCGAGCACCCGACCATAGGTGAGATAGAGGAGAGCGAAGATGATCAGCAACGTCAGCGGAACCACGAACGCAAGGCGACGCTCGGCGCGCTGCAGGTGCTCGAACTGACCGCCCAGGTCGATGGTGTAGCCCTGGGGTAGCTTCACCTGGGTGGCGAGAGCCCGCCGGACATCGCGCACGAAGCCGGCCAGGTCTCGACCGCGCACGTTCGCTTGCACCACGATCCTGCGCTGGCCCCATTCACGCTGGATCGTCGACGGCCCCTCCACGACGTCCACCTTCGCCACCGAACCGAGACGCACCTCCACTCCTTCATCCGTGCGGATCAATAACCCGCGGATGCCGGACGTCGACGAGGCACTGGGATCGGCCAGTCGAACCACCAGATCGAAGCGCCGCTGTCCTTCGATGACCTCACCGACCTTGCGCCGTCCGAGGGACTCCACGAGATCCAGGATGCCCTGGACGGGGACGCCGTAGCGGCCGGCGGCCTCGCGATCCACCGCCACGACCAGCATGGGTTGCCCCGTGAGTTGCTCCACCGTTACGTCGGCGGCGTTGGGGATCGCCTCCACGGCGGCGCGAATCTGCTCTGCGCTGGCCTT
>JAUILJ010000216.1 GCA_030433055.1 Polyangia bacterium | reverse complement strand
GGCCACGGCTACTCGATGGAGGACGTGGATTCAGCCAAGGGCTACTACAGCTTCAGCCCCATCGCGGGCCTGCCGCTGCGCATCATCGCGCTCAACACCTTGTCTCTGGAGATGCCTGGCAGCGAAGGCGCCATCGACGACGCCCAGTGGGCCTGGTTGCAACAAGAGCTCGATGACGCCGAACAGGCCCACGAGATGGTGTTCATCGCGAGCCACCACGCCGCCGCCTCCATCAAGCTCGGCAACCACAAGCGGGCGGACGTGGAGTCGCTGCTGGCGAGCCACGACAACGTGCTCTTGCACCTCGCGGGGCATAGCCACACGAGCGACAGTCAAATCATTCTGCCCGACGCCGAGGCAGCCGCCGGGCATCGTGGCTACTGGGAGGTGCAGACCCCCTCCACGCTGGATTTCCCGATGCAGACACGGTTCTGGGAGCTGGTGGACGAAGGTGATGGCTTCGTCACCCTCTACGCGACGATCCTGGAGCAGAACGCCCCCGAGGACAGCCTGGCGCACAAGGCACGGCAAATCGCTGCCGGGCACGGCTGGTTCCAGAACCCCAACGTCCGCGACGACTTCGAGATGCGCAAGGCCCACCGCAACCTGATGTTGCACTTCAAGCTGCCCGACGACATTGCCGCAGGGATCGCAAACGCGCCCGGCGAAGAGTCGATTGCCTCCGAAGACACCCTGGCGAGCTACTGAGAAAAAACTACTCAGGCGTCAACCACCAGCAGGACCAGGAAAACAGCCCTCGTGGCCAAGAAGGCTCGAGTCCCTGTACTGAGCGCGATTCCAGGCGAACCACGGCTCTGCTAGCACGGCGTCATGGTGTCTAGGTCCCTGCTGAACGTGCCGCTCGAGCGCCTGGAGAAGCGCCTGGAGTCGGAGCCCACGGAGCCCGGCTGTATCGCGCGCTATCACGACCTGTTTGCGGCGCGCAGCGACCCCGCAGTCGACCTCTTGCAGCTCTCCAGGAGCACCACCAATGCCCACGCGGCCGGCGCGGCCATGGCGCGGGGGATCCTGCGCGCAGCTCAGCTGGGTGAGCCCATCCCCGCCTACGTGGACAAGGTGTTCGGCCGCAAGCAACACGTCGAAGGCGATTGGCAACTGGACCGCGCCTGGGATGGCCTCGAGGAGACCGTTGCCGCGTTCAAGGCGCTCGGCTCCGGCCGGGGCGAGCAAATCCTCGAGGGACTGCTGGCCACCGACTACACGTTCGGCGTCGGCATGCTGCTGTTGCATCTGTTCCCCGAGGCAAAGCAACTTCAGGCGCAGGCGCTCGATCGCTTCACCACTCGGGTTCACCCTGAGTCGTCGATCGCGATGGGCGTGTCGCTGTTCGCCCCAGAGGATCTGAAGTGGTTGGTCGACGGGCTACCGACGCTGACCGACCAGCATGGGCTGGGTTGGCTCGGGGTCCAGGCTAGCCTGATGCGCGCCGCCAAACGCGGAGACTCCTGGGACGCCCGGCTGGATCGCTTGCTGAGCGTCCACGAGATCTGGCCGGTGAGCGACTTCATGTTTGGCACCTACTCCGCTGCTGTGCTGCGCTCGGCGGTCGCTGCACTGCCCTCGGACCGCGCTGAGGCGTGGTTCGAAGCCCAAGCCTCGAGCCCACTGAGGCCGACGTTCACCCGCCTCATTCTAGCCACGCCGCGAGGAAACGACGCGCTCCTCCAGCGGCTGTTCGCGCTACTCGGTCAAAACGCCAGAGCCGTCAAGAAGCCGGCGTTCGACTGGCTCACTGCCCTTGCGGTCGAGTTGGGCCCCAGCGCTGCCCAGTTCCGGCCACACTTCAAGAAGGCGAAGAAGCTCGCCGCCGCCTTTGAAGCGGGCCTGAGCGAAGGTGCTGGTGACTCCGGAGCTTCGAACGCCGTGCGGGCGGCGGCGCGAACAGCGACCAAACCCAAGCGAAAGCAGTCCAACGCCGCGCGCTCGCCGAAGCGATCGGGAACGCTGAGCAAGCTCGAGCAACTGACCCAGCAATCGAAGGCGCAAGGAGCGAAGACCTGGGTCGTCGCGCTGGAGGCCTTACAACCGCTCCGTGAGGGCTCACTGTCACGCGTCGGAGGTCCAGGCTTCGCGCTGGGCGATCGCCACCCGAGCCACGAACAGCTCCCGATGACTCACGTGTTCACGCTCGATCTGGAGGATCTCCCCGAGTTGCGAGCGCGCTTCCCCGACGCTCGCGCCCTGGCTTTGTACGTCTCTGAGCCGCGAGGAAACGACGCCTCGGATCCGGACACCGACGAGACCGCGTTGGTAACGCTTGGGCACACCGACATTGCTCGTGGAGAAGCGGCGCCGGGCGCGCTCGATCTTCCGCTCAAAGGCCTGCGAGCCACCCGCCTGGTCGTTGCTGAGAGCACGTTCGGCAGTCCCAGCGCGGATCCCAAGCTGCTACGCGCGCTCAGCGCTCTGCCTGGTTACGCTGGTGGCAGGCCGTTCTGGCTCCAAGAGCCACAGGATGGCGCGGGCTTCATTCTGCAGTTCAGCTCCAAGCTCGCGCCGCTCAACCTGGGAGATGCCGGGACGATGTACGTGTTCGAGCACACGGCGTTCTGGCAGTCTCGCTGATCACGGCTCGCTGCCACCTTCCACTGGCGCGTCCGGAGTCACCACTTCCCCCCGCCGCAGCACGTGCACCGACAGCCCGAGGGACAGCAGCGCCGCGACCACCGCGGAGCCGCCGTAGCCAAGCAGTGGCGGCGTGTTGGCGAGCTCTGGGAGCAACCCGAGGTTGCCCCCTGCAGCCAGCGCCAGGTGCGCGCCCCAGAAAGCTGCTACGCCGCGGCCAATCGCGCGCGACTCGGCGCTGGCGGTCTTGAAGCCAATCCAGGAGGCGACCACGACGACCACCAGATTCAGCAGCAGCACCCCCAGCACAGCGAGCCACCCGTGCTCATGCCCCAGGAAGACGTAGGGCGCCTCGAACGCGTTTACGCCGTGTCGATGGGGCCAGGCTGCCTCTGCTCCCCACCAGCCGCCTTCGCCGAGCAAGCGCCGCTGCTCGAGCACACGCCAGCCAGCGCCGCGGGGCTGGTCGCCAGGGAACAACCAAGCGTTGAGCCGCGCGATCTGATAGCCCCTCAGCGACGCCAGCGTGATCCCTACGGCAAGAGCTAGCGCGAGGCCCGTCGCGACCTTCTGAGGCGCGGTCCAGCGCTGGACCGAGAGCGCGCCGAACGCGACGAACAAGCCGATCAGCGCCGGAGCGGGCCCTGCCACCAGCAACGACAGCCCACCGACCAAGACGAGCAGCGAAACGCTGAACCAGGCTGCCCACGAAGGTGGCGCCTGCGCGCTCGCGCGATATCGAGCCAGGGCGGGGATGGCGCCGACGATGATCAGATCGGTGGGGCGCAACCACGTGTGCTGCGCCGAGTGCAGCAGCAGCAGCAAGCTGGCAGCCATCAGTCCAGCGAGCGGGTACGCCGCGCGCTTCAGCCACGCGGACGGGCTGATCGACACGAGCACGGCCACCACGACCCCGACTGCGAACCAGCTGAGCTGGCGGGTCACCAGATCCTGGTAGGGGTAGTTGGCCATCGCCCCGCGCAGGATGACGACGCCCACCCCCGCCAGCACCAGCCCCGCCAGCGCGACGGCCGTCCCCAGCGCAAGGCGCCGACGCGCGATCGCTTCCGCCATTGCACCCCGAACGCCAGACGACGTGCCGCTTGTTCCCCGGCGCGTTCCCTCACCCCCAAACACGACAGAAGCTCAACGCCAGCGTGTCAAAGCCTCCCCCGGGGCCTTGAACGCAACAACGCGGGCCTCCGAGAGGAAACCCGCGTTCAGCTTCGACAGGGACGTCGGACTCAGTCGACGTCGGACTCAGTCGACGTCGGCGCAGCAACGGAAGCCGGTCTCGGTCCCGTTGTAGTAGCGGTCGTGGGCCGTTTGGGCCGCGCGGCAGAAGTTACGGCTGGGCTGCCAGTAGGCGCCCTTCATGGCAGGCCGAGCCGGCGTCGAACCGTCGATGGTCACGAACTCCTCGAGGTTGCCGGCCATGTCGTGCACCCCAAAGGGGCTGACGCAGCGATTGTAGGTCCCCGGAGGCACTCGGCGGTCCTTGAGGTTGCCCTCGGCGTCCACCAGATCGGTGTGATCGGCATTGCAGGCGGTGGGGTCGCGCTTGAAACCGTAGGGATACGGGCGCATCTCCTCGCCCTCGCAGGCGAAGTTCCACTCGCTCTCCATGCACACGCGCTTGCCCTGGGCGCGACAGGTCTGGTCGGCGTGGGTCCAGCTCTTGTGGTTCTCTGGCAGCGTCTGCCCCGGCGCGACATACTCGTCGCGGTCGATGCAGTACTTCATCTTCTTCTTCGGCCCTTCGCACTCCGCGGGCTGCTTGTACTCAGCGCAGCGGAATTTCTCGAAGCGACCAGGCGGGTCCAGGTAGCGCAGACAGGTCTGCTTGACCTTGGGGCAGTACTCGCCCTCGACCAGCACCATGTTCGCTGGGCACTCCCCGCTCTCGCTCGCGGGGGCGGTCTTCGCTTCCGGAGCCGGCGCGACGTTGGCGAGCGGCTGACCTGGGTCCTCGACGCTCTCTGGCGACGCGATCGACTCAGTCGCTTGGTTAGCCTCGTCGAGCTGAAGCGCACGCGGTTCAGGCGAGGGACGGTCACAGGCGGCCAGGGCGAGGGCTCCGACCGTCAACCAGAGGGGTAGCTGGGTGGGACGCAAAGCCAGGCGATTCTGCGTGAGCCCCCCGGGAAGTCAAGCCGGGCTCTCGGTCAGATGGCTGATTCGTGACACCACGTGGGAGCTGTAGGTGCCGAACCTTCAAACCTAAAGCTTAACCCTGCCACATCCAAAATCTCTATCAATTTCGAATATTTATAAAGCAACTCTAAACTTGATTCTCGGCCACTTCGGGCGCTTTCGTGAGCCAAAGCGGACACGTGGCACGGTCCCGGTGCGACGATAAGTTCGCCTCGAAACGACCTGAAATTGCCACCGCGCGGGCACCCAGGTCCGAGCCACAGGAACTGGGCCAAGCCCTGTGAGTGGCCTCCATCAGCTGGGCTCGGCCCTTCGGACCACGGCTTCAGCCGTTCGGGCCGCCGTGGCTCCCGGGCACATCGGCGCAGCAGCGGACGCCTACCTGGATGTCCTCGTAGTGGTCGTCGTGAGCCGTCGTCGCCGGACGGCAACGGTTCCTCGCGGCCATCCACCAGCCACCCTTGAGCGCGGTGCGGAACGGGTAGTTGTGGGTCGCGCCCTCGCGCAGCGTCGGCTCATCCAGGTTGACCGCCATGTTGTAGACGCCGAACGGGCTCACGCACTGGTCGCGCTCGCCGCTCTTCTCGCGGTGATCCTTGAGCACCTGGTAGCCCTTCTGGATCTCGTACAGGTCCTCTCGGTCCTGGTTGCAGACGTCCTTGCGCTCCCAACCGTAGGGATAGGGCAACATGTCCTCGCCCTCGCACGCGAAGTTCCACTCCTGCTCGGCGCACAGGCGCTTGCCCTGAGCCTTGCAGATCTTGCTGCCAGTCACGAAGCTCTGGTGGTTGAGCGGAAGGTCCTCGCCAGGCTTGGTGTATTCGTAGCGGTCGATGCAGTAGCGCATGCTGACCCGCTTCCCGACGCACTCCGACTTCTGCTCGTAGACCTTGCAGCGAGCGTAGGGGAGCTTTGGATCGTCGAGCCATTCCTTGCACGTCTGGCGGACCTCGGTGCAGTAGTCGCCTTCGACCAGCACCATGTCGCCTGGGCAAGCTCCGGAGTTGTCCACAGCCTGTGCGCCGTCGGGCAGCTTGGGCGCGTCACCCTGGGGCCCAGGTGTTACGTCACTGTGACGCTCGGTGTGACGCGTCTCAGGCGCCTGGGGGCTGGGCTTGGCGGCTTGATTGACGACGAGGGCTGGCGCCTCCGTGGGCTCCGCCGCGATCGGCTGGGACGCGTTGATCGGAGCCTCTTCGCCCCGCAGCGCCACCCAAGCGCCCGCAGCGACGGTACAGACGAGAGCTCCCACCAAGAAACGCCGATTCATGCTGCCTTAACCTCCGTTTGGGCGCGGAACGCGCGCCTCACCGATCCTTCGTCATCGCGTTTGTAAGGGTTCCAGCCTGACTCCCATTCAGGCAAACAAGCTGAACTCCCAACCCACGTGTCGCTGAGCAATGCACGCGTCGTGCCGACCTTGTGGGCAGCGGTCGTTACCGCACGGCTGTAGGAGGTGACTTCCCCACCCCCGATCTCTAGGACGCCGCAGCGCCGTTGTCTCGCGCGCGACCCCCTCGTCGAACTCGATTTGCGCCGCAGTTTTCGTGGCCCTTGTCCCATCACCTCATAACGGTGAAGCGTGACAGCGCTTGAGCGAGCCCGTGCCTTCGAGGTGAATCGCGCGGAAACAGGGGGTGTGAATCTCCCGCCCTGCTGGCCCGGTGTGCCTCAGCCAAGCTCGGAGTGCGCAAGGGATGTCAGGCTGCCGTGCAGGGAATGCGTCCTCGGGCTGGGGGTGAGAACAGCCAGGTGCCCCCCGAGCGTCCCCCGCCGAGCTGCGCCGCACCTCACCCCCAAACCCGCGCCCCTGACTCGAGCGAACTAGGCGCCGCCGAGCGCCTCTTCGAAGCGGTTGTCTTGGCGCAGCGTGGCCAGGCGCTCATCGTGACGAACGCGATCGGGATCGAGCCCGGCGGAGATCGCGCTGCGCAAGAGCCTCAGCGCTGCGTCCATTTGGCCCGCTTCCACGAAGCCTCGCAGGCCGTGGACCCCGTCATCGGCTACGCGCGTGCGCTCGAAGAGGCGCTCGAAGAGACTGGCAGCGGCCACCCAAGCGCCAGCGTCGAGCGCCGTTTGAGCGACCCGCCGAGCGTCATCGCTTGGCGTGTCGTCGAAGATGTCGAGGGTGACCCTGGCGGCGCGCTCGTGGTCACCCACTTTCAGCAGCGCCTTGACGTAGAGCGCCGCGAGCTCGAGCCGGGCGTCTCCGGCACGCCGGGCGTGGGCGAGCGTCTCCACAGCCCGCTGGTCGTCGCCGAGCGCCTCGAACACCGCCCCGCGCAGGTAGGGATCGATCGGCTGGTCCTTGGGCGCGCGCTCCAGCACCTGCTGTGCCGCGCTGGGATCGCCGCCCAGCAGAGCCGACCAAGCGCCGATTTCTGCCGCCCGCCGGCGCACGTCGAAGTCCTGCGTCGCCTCGAAGACCGCCCGTGCGATGGCGTGTGCTTCAGCCAGCTTGCGCTGGTCCATCGCTTCCCGCGCCTCGTCGAGCATGTGCAGCAAGGCCTCCTTGGGGATCGCCGCGGACTCGGGACGGCGCAGGCTCATCCAGTTGGTCGCCGCAGCCCAGCCCAGGATGATCGCTCCGAACGTCAGATCCAGGGCCAAGAAGCCGATCGCCCCGAGCACTCCGACCACGCCGGAGACGATCAGCGCGACCCGCTCACGTCCCTTGCCAAGGATTGCCGCGAGGATATGACCTCCGTCGAACGGGATCACGGGCAGCAGATTGAAGGTCGACCAGAACAGGTTGAGGATCGTGAGCTGGCCGAGGATCCGCCCCGTGATGCCGATATTCTCCCCCATCAGGCCCTGGCCGCTGACCACGAGCGCGATGAAGCCGACCGTCGCCAACAAGTAGCCAGCGAGGGGCCCCGCTGCGGTCACCACAATGCGCTGGCCCCGGGTCGGCTCTGAGCGAGGTGACCAGACGGTGCGGCCGCCGAGCGCGTGGAGCACGATGTGGGGCGACTCGCCGTAGGCCCGCGCGGCGAGCGCGTGACCCAGCTCGTGCACCAGGAGAGACACCAGCAGGATCCCGAGCCAGATCCCCATCGCGGTCAGGATGGCGGCCATGCTGCCCCCCGCCGCGTTCAAACCGAACAGGATGGCGATGACCCAGAAGCTGGCCTCGATTTGGACGGGAAAACCGAACAGACGGAAACGCATGGCAATGTCGACACCGGTGCGCGCGTGGGAGGGCGCGCGTCGGTCGTTAGGCATGTAGCCCCGTTACCTCAGCTTGTCGATGCGGCTTGATGGGCGCAGGCCGAGGCCGCGACCTAGCGAGCCTTTTTCGATTTGCGGCGCTGGCCTTGCCACATCTCCGCGACGCGCTCGAGCTCGGCCAGCAACGCGTGGTTCGACTCCACCCAGAACTGGGCCCGGCTGTTTGCGCTCCCGACCCAGCAGGTCACCGCGCGGGCCGCCCAGCTCTTGGGGATGGCATCCATCATCTCCTCGTCGGTGCGGTCATCGCCGGCGCAAAACAGGAGATCCGCCTTCGAGTGGCGCCTGAGCAGCTCGCTGGTGGCGCGACCCTTGGTCGCCTGTTCGTGGCGGACCTCAATCACCCGGTTGCCCTTGAGTACGTTGAACGGTCGGCGCTTGAGCACGTCGGCCAGGAGCGTCAGCAGCTCATTCGCCTGGAACGCGCCAAACTCGGGATCTGCCGCGCGGTAGTGCCAGGCGATCCCGCCACGCTTGTACTCCACGCGACTGCCTGGGGTGCGGGAGACGAAGTCCTTGAACAGCGGATCGATCGCCTTCTTCAGGGATTCGATGCTCGGCTGTTCACGGTCGTGCCACTCGCCTCCGATGGGTTTCACGCCGAGTCCGTGCTCGCACACCAGACCGATCGGCAGGCTGCCCAGCCACTCTTCCAGCACCTCGGCGGGGCGCCCACTGATCACGTACAGCGTGCAGAGCTGAGAGAGCTTCTCGAGCGTCTCCAGGATGCGCGGCTCGGGGGTGGCGCTCATTGGATCATTGACGAAGCCACGCAGCGTACCGTCGTAGTCCAGGAGCATCAGCGGATTCGACGCTCCGCGGATCTTCGCTGTCAGGGGTTCCACGTCGACGCGCAGACGCTTGAAGGTCGTGCGGGCGCCTTCCGTACCTGACTCCAGCTGGTCGAGGAAGCGCTGCGCCCAGCGCATGCTGGTGTTGTTGTCCACGAAGTCGAGCATGTTGCCAAAAGCCTGCAGCTTCTTGGCCCGGGACGGGCGCTTCTCGAGCGCGTGCGCCAGCTCCTGCGCGACCTGGTCGATGTTGTAGGGATTGACCAGCCGCGCTCCGGGTAGGCAATGGGCGGCCCCCGCGAACTCGCTGAGGATCAGCGTCCCGCCTTCTTTTCTCCGCGCGGCAACGTACTCCAGCGCCACCAGGTTCATGCCGTCACGGATCGGCGTGACCAGCGCGACATCGGCAGCCTGATAGAGCCCCGCGAGGCGCGCTCTCGAGTACGCCTGGTTGACGTAGACGACTGGCGTGTGAGACGCAGAGCCGAACCGCCCGTTGACCCGACCCACCAGCTCGTCCACCTCGCGCTTCAGGCTCTGATACTCCTGCACGCCCATGCGCGATGGCGCAGCGATCTGGATCAGCACCACCTTGTCGCGCAGCTTGGGGTGGCGCGCCAAGAGCTCTTCGAACGCCCGCAGCTTCTCCGGGATCCCCTTGGTGTAGTCGAGGCGATCCACCCCGGCCACGATGTGCTTGCCTCGATACGTACTCGTGAGGCGCTCGAGCTCACTCTTGGCCTCCTCCGTCTCACACAGGTCGGAGACTTCGCCTGGGTCGATCCCAATGGGCAACATGCCCAGCTTCACGCGGTGAGAGGACAGCCGAATCGAGTTCGGATCGCTCTCGACGCCCAGCACCCTGAGGCAAGCCGCACGGAAATGGCTCACGTACTCATAGCTATGGAAGCCGAGCAGATCGGCACCGAGCAGCCCGGTGAGGATCTCCTCACGCACCGCCAGGGAGCGGTAGGTCTGGGCCGCGGGGAACGGGATGTGCAGGAAGAACCCAATCGGGCAGTCCAAGCCTCGGCGCCGCAACAGCTCGGGCACGAGGGCCAGCTGATAGTCGTGGACCCAGACCACGTCCCCTGGGCCCGCTTGCTCCAAGATCGCATCGGCGAACTGCTCGTTGACCTTCTGATAGGCGCGCCAGGCCGAGCGATCGAAGTGGATGCGCTCGTTGAGGGCGTGGAACAGAGGCCACAGGACCTGATTGCTGAACCCCTCGTAGAAGCCTGAGATGTCGCTCTTTGCGATGAACACGGGCGCAGAGCCGTGGCGGCTGAGCTCCCGGGTTACCGCGCCTCGTTCGGCTTCCGGAACGTGTGTCCCTGGCCATCCAAGCCAGG
>JAUILJ010000215.1 GCA_030433055.1 Polyangia bacterium | reverse complement strand
TCGCGCGGCTATTGAGAGGAGGGAACGCTGCATCGACTTGTTCAGCGAATCACCGCTGCGAGATCACTTCGGCGGGCCGACTTCCGTCTTGCAGCCAAGCTGGATGTCGACCTTGGCGTTGGCGTCGTTGCGCACACGGTCGCAGAGGGCGCCGCACAGGATGATCTTGGTCTGGTCGTCGTTCCACTGCCAGCCATCGACACAGGGATCGTTGGGATCTTGCAGCACCTTCTCCGGCGTGCCGGTGCCGTTGGGCGTGTAGGTCACGTTGACCTTCGATGGGTCGAGCTCTTCGCCTTCGGGAGGTACCGGGGTGTACTCACAGCTCAGGCGGTCGACGATGCCGTTGGCGATGTCGTTGAAGATGGAGGACCAGTCGTTGTCGCAGATGCTCGCGGTGATGCCGCCGGTGGCGTCTGACAGGAGCTTGTACTCCTTGCCCGGGCTCGCGGCGGCGTTGCCTGTGCCGGCGTTGGGATCGTAGTCCGCGCTCTGGCACGTCTCGTCAGCGGCGTTGGGATCATAGCCGATGATCGAGTGGAAGATGTACTTGCGGTCGCTCTGGGTGCCGAAGTAGCCCGGGGGAGGAGTTCCGGGAGGATCCGACTGGTCGGTGAGCCAGTAGTCGAAATCTTGCGCCGGCGTGCCGCCAAAGGAGATCGGCTCGTCGTCGGTGACCTCCACGAAGACCTTGGTGGAGTTGAGGCGCAGGTGGTTGTACCAGGGCGTGGCCCCGGCGCAGAACAGGGGGTTCGCGATCGTGGTGTAGTTGTTGCGCAGCAGGTTGAAGGAGTTGGTGCTCCCCACCTCGCAGTTGGTCGTGAAGAATCGTGGCGGGTTGTCGCCGCAGTTCGCGCCTCCGAGGGGCGGGTCGACGCACACGGATAGATCGCCGGTGCCGCGCAGCGTGAACATCACGACTCGCCAGTCGATGGGTGAGCCGTTGATGATGGGGACGAAGCTGTCATTCACGTTGCTGCGGACCTTGTCGATCTCGTCACCCATCGAACAGGAGTTGTCGATCACCCAGATGATGTCCACCGCGCTGAGCGCCTGCGCGCTGGTGGTGCTGCACGCGGCGTCCTCGTCCAGGCTACCGCCAGTGCCTCCATTGCCGCCGCCGTCGAGGAAGCCGCTGCCACCATCACCGGAGTTGCCACCAAAGCTCGAGTTGCCGCTGCCACCGCTCGCGCCGCTTCCACCGCTGGCCCCGTTGCCGGAGCTTCCGCCGTTTCCACCGCTGACCTTGCTTGGGTCGTTGCCGTTTGCCGAACAGGCCGCGGCCAGAGCGACTCCGATGATCGCGGAAAGGCCGGCGAGGGTAAGGTCTCTCAAGCGCATGACGTCCTCCAAGTGCAGGCAGAGCTCAGGGACCAGGCCCAACTGCCTGGTGGAGTGTAAAGTAGTTCAAGCTTAAACAGAACCGCCGCGGCGACCGCTCCGGTGCTTTCTGGCGCCCTGGAGCAGGTTTGACTGCAGTCGTCGTGCGAGAATGCGCTGCACCTAGAAGGGCGAAACCCCGGAGAAACTGGAGTCGCGTTCAGGTGTGGACTGGTGCGCTCGACGGGTCCATTCACGCATTGCGTTGTAGTGAGGTTCCGCCTCCCCCCCAAACCAGCCGCCGGGGGTCTCCTGAATTAGTTCCCTGCGGAACTATCTGCCGCTGGCTGCTGCCCCGCGGCTTCGTCGTTCGGCGCCGGGGATACCGACTGCTCGGGGAGCTTGCCGGGCTGACTCAGCGCCTCGATGATCGGGCAGTCGCCGTCTTCGCAGCCGCTCTCGCAATCCGCCACGAGCTGACGTAGGGCCGTGCGGATATTCTCCAGCTCGACCAGCTTGGACTCGATGGTCTCCAGCTTGGTCTCGGCGATGCGCCGGACGCGCTGGCGCTGGCGACCCTTGGCAGGCCTCAGACTCATCAGTTCCTCTATTTCCTCGAGGCTGAATCCAAGGCCCTGGGCACGCTTGATGAAGCGGATGCGATCGAGCGCGGCCGCCGTGTACACACGGTATCCGTTGGCCGCTCGCTCGGGCGGGGGCAGCAGGCCACGGCGCTCATAGTAGCGGAGGGTCTCAATGTTTACGCCAGCCTGCCGAGCCAGTTCTCCGGTACGCACTTCCAGGAGCTTAGGGGT
Organism: Polyangia bacterium; assembly: GCA_030433055.1. GTDB lineage: Bacteria > Myxococcota_A > Polyangia > Polyangiales > Polyangiaceae > JAHBVY01. Next base: position 7,998 of record JAUILJ010000215.1, on the reverse strand, counting down.
TGACCCGAGTCCAGGGTCAACGGGTCGGGATCTTAAACCTGTCACCGAGGTGTCACCCCGTGTCGCTGATATATATATTAGTGGCTTGGTGCGGCTGATTTCCAGGGGCTGCTCGTGGAGTCGAGAACCGCGTAAAACTGCAAAGTTCCGACGGAGATGTGAAGCGTACTGCGGGTTGCTTCCCCATGCCGTTGCCACTAGCTCCGACCCCATGACGCTGCGTCGGGGTATTGGGCTAGTCACTTCGTTGTTCACGGCTGCGGTCCTCGCGAGCGCGTGCGGCGGGCCTCCCATGGAGCCCGACACGCCGCCTCCGCCCGTGTCGGCTCCCATCAACGAGGACATCATCGAGGACGGACAGGGCGCCGCCACTCCCGAGGAAGCCCGGCGCTTCGTCGAGCAAGTGGACAAGGACCTGCGGGAGCTCATGGGCAACGCCGAGCGCGTGGCCTGGGTGAAGATGACGTACATCACCCACGATACCGAGATCCTGGAAGCCAACGCCCAGGAGCAGGTGATGGAGTACCTCTCGCGCAAGATCAAAGAGGCGCGGCGCTTCGAGGGGCTGGATTTGCCACCGGACGTGGCGCGGCAGCTCTACCTGCTAAAATTCTCTGCGGAATTGCCGGCGCCCAACGACGACGCGAAGCGCAAGGAGTTCGCTAGCATCGTCACCAAGCTGGACAGCATCTACGGCAAGGGCGAGTACTGCTCGAAGAAGCTCGTTGGCCATGCCCTACCAAAGGGCAAGTCCAAGAAGGACGACGACGGGTGCCGTTCCCTCGAGGAGCTATCCAAGATCATCGCGGAGAGCCGCGACTACGATCTGCTGCTCGAAGCCTGGAAGGGCTGGCGCACGATCAGCAAGCCCATGCGACCGATGTACCAGCGCTTCGTCGAGCTGGGCAACGAGGGCGCCAAGGAGATCGGCTTCTCCGACATGGGAGCGATCTGGAAGGGCCACTACGACATGTCGAACCAGGAGTTCGTCGCCGAGATGGATCGCCTCTACGCCCAGGTGAAGCCGCTCTACGAACAGCTCCACTGCTACGTGCGCGCGCAGCTCTCGGCGAAATACGGCAAGGACAAGGTCTCACCGACCGGCGGTATTCCCGCGCATCTGCTCGGCAACATGTGGGCGCAGGAGTGGGAGGCGCTCTACAAAGACGTCGAGCCTTACCCTGGCAAGGGGCAGCCGGATCTGACCGCTGCGATGAAGAAGCAGAAGTATGACCACACCAAGATGGTCAAGCTCGCGGAGGGCTTCTTCACCAGCTTGGGCATGAAGCCCCTCCCGCAGACCTTCTGGGAGCGCAGCCTGTTCCTCAAGCCCGCGGATCGCGACGTGGTTTGCCACGCCAGCGCCTGGGACGTGGGTATGAGCGGCGACCTGCGCATCAAGATGTGCATCAAGGTGGACTACGAGGACCTGGTCACCATCCACCACGAGCTGGGTCACGACTACTACTTCATGTACTACCATGACCAGCCCGCGCTGTTCCAACAGGGGGCCAACGATGGTTTCCATGAGGGAATTGGTGACACGCTGGCGCTCGGCGTGACGCCGGCCTACCTCAAGCAGATTGGCCTGATCGACAAAGTGCAGGAGAGCAAGGAGGCGGACATCAACTTGCTCATGTCGCGCGCGCTCGAAGGCGTCGCCTTCTTGCCGTTCGGAAAGATGATCGACCAGTGGCGCTGGGACGTGTTCAGCGGCAAGGTGCCGCCGAGCCAGTACAACGCCTACTGGTGGAAGCTGCGCAAGGACTTCCAGGGGGTGATCCCGCCTGTCGAGCGCACCGAAGAGGACTTCGATCCTGGCGCGAAGTACCACATCCCGGGCAATACGCCGTACATCCGCTACTACATCGCGCGGATCCTCCAGTATCAGTTCCTGCGCGCGCTGTGCCGTGAGGCGGGCTTCCAGGGGCCGCTCTATCAGTGCACGTTCTACGGAAACAAGGCGGCGGGCGAGAAGATGATGGCGATGCTGAAGCTCGGCGCGAGCAAGCCGTGGCCCGAGGCGCTCAAGGCGATCAGCGGGGAAACCAAGATGGATGCCTCTGCCATCCTCGACTACTACGCGCCGCTGATGAAATGGCTGGAGGAGAAGAACAAAGGCCAGAAGTGCGGCTGGTAGCCCTTCAGGGAGCCCGACCGCTGGTCGTTGTGTCTCACGCTTGGTAACTTATTGCCTCGCGTCTTGATCGGCGCGCTGCCTCTCGTCGGCGCGTCGCCCTCCTTCCTCGGTGCGCTGTCCCTTCCTCCGGCGCCTTTGGTCCTTCCTGATGAGTTTCTCAGAGCTCCAGCAACGCCTGACCTCTGGTCGTCCGCTCGTTCTGGACGCGGACACGGGTGCCTGCTTTCGCTCCCGTGGCCGCGCCCTGAGTCAAGCAGGTGCCCTGGGCAAGCTGTTGAGAGAAGATCCGGAGGCGATCGTCGAGCACTACCTCGCCGAGGTAAACAGTCGAGTCGATGTGCTGTGCGCCCTCACCAGCGACACCACGCCCCGTGCCCTGGCTGAGGTCGGGATGGAGCATCGCGCGGCGATGCTCACGGGGCGGAGCGTCGATCTGGCACTCGAGGTGGCGCGCGCGGCGGACCGGCCTGTCGGCGTCGCCGGTGTCCTCGGGTCGGACATGGTGAGCGCGATGCGCAGTGATCGCCTGGTGGCTGAACTCGAGGAGCACGCGGAGCGCCTCGCCGTCGCCGGCTGCGAGCTCTTCCTGGCGCGGGGCCTCGGGTCTCACTTCGAGTTGATGGCGGCGGTGCGCGCCGGGAGCACCCGCGGGGTCCCAGTGTGGGCGGTGCTGGAGGCCGCGGTGGATGGCCAGCTGGTCACGGGGGACTCCATCGAGCACTCGGTGCGAGAGCTGCGGGACGCGGGGGTCAGCGCGGTGCTGTTCGAGATCAGTGGGGTCGACGCCGCCGAGCGAATTCTCGAGTCAGCCCGTGAGGTTGCTCCCGCCGCGGCGGACTGCGTCTACGGCGTCTTGGTGGCGGGCAGCGCGGGCAGCGTGCGGGGCTTCCCCGACGACGACACGCGCCCGGGAGAGTGGGCTCATGGGGCGTCTCGGCTCGATGCCGCTGGGGCGCGGGTGATTGGCGGAGGGGCGGGGACGACGGAATCGCACACGGCAGCACTTGCGCATGCGCTGGGTGCTCTCCATCCTTCCATCCCGGTCCCGGCCCCCATCTAGCGCCGAGCGACCCCAAACACGCGGCTCCACTCAGCAGATTGGGGCGCGTCCCTTCCGAAAGAACTCGAGCGCACGACAGATGGCGACAGCCGAATTGGGTGATCCGGCGCAGGCACCGATCCAGTCCTTCGACGACCTGCTGCAGATTTTCTACGAATCTCAGCAGCCACAGGAAGCCTGGAAGATCGGAGCAGAGGCCGAGAAGTTTGGCGTCGATGCTGCTACCGGCGAGCCCATCGGCTACGACGGTGAGCGCGGCGTTCTGCGGGTGCTGGACGCGCTCGCGAGCGAGTTCGACTACGCGGCGGGCCGTGAGTCTGCCGATGGCCCGATCATCAGCCTGACTCGCGGCGCTGCCTCGGTGACGCTCGAGCCGGGAGCCCAGCTCGAGCTCTCGGGATCTCCCATGGGCGACATCCACGAGGTGTGCGCCGAGCTGCGCGGGCACATGGCCGAGCTCGGGCGGATCTCCGCGGATATGAACCTGGTGTGGCTGGGCATTGGCTTTCACCCCCTCGCGCGCCAGGCCGACCTGCCCTGGGTGCCGAAGCAACGCTACGCGATCATGCGGGAGTACCTGCCCACTCGGGGCCGCCGCGGCGTGGACATGATGCGCCGGACCGCCACGGTGCAGGCCAATTTCGACTACGCAGATGAGCAAGACGCCATGCGGAAACTCGGCGTGTGCCTGCGTATCAGCCCGATCGTCAACGCACTGTTCGCCAACTCTCCGTTCTTCGAGGGCAAGCTAGCCGGCAAAGTCAGTGAGCGCGGCGCTGTGTGGCTTGAAATGGACCCCGAGCGTTCGGGGATGATCGCGGAGCTCGCGAAGAAGCCTCGCGCGACCTACGCCGACTACGCCGAGTGGGCGCTCGACGCCGGAATGTTCTTCTTCAAGCGCGATGGTCGCATCGTTCCGAACACCGGCCAGACCTTCCGCAGCTTCATGCGTGACGGCTTCCAAGGCGAGCGCGCCACCATCGGTGACTGGCAGTTCCACCTGAACACACTCTTCCCCGACGCCCGGCTCAAGAAGACGCTGGAGGTGCGGTGCTGCGACTCTCTACCCACACGCCTGACCACTGGGGTCCCCGCGCTCTTCACGGGCCTGTTGTACGACGAGCAGGCCCTGGCAGAAGCCGAGGACCTGAGTCTGTCCTTCGATCTGGAAGGGCTGATGCGCGCGCGAGTGGAGCTGGTCACCCACGGTATCCGTGCGGAATTCAATGGCCACTCGGTACGAGGCCTGGCTGAACAGCTGGTCGAGATCGCTCGCGGCGGGTTGGCCCGTCGCGCGAAGCTCGACGCTGAAGGTCGCGACGAGACGATTCACCTCAAGCCCATCGCCGAGCTCCTCGAGCGTGGCCTGATGCCTGCTGATTTGCTCACAGAAGGCCTGAGCTCGGCGACTCCAGCGGAGCTGCGAGCTGCGGTGCTGGAGCGCGCGCTAGTCTGAGAGCTAGGAGCGCGGCCCGTGCTTGAAGTCAGCTTCCGTGGGCGGCGCGTACACGTTCTGTTGGTAGGCAGGCGCGGGCTGACCCGGTTGGTACGGCTGGGCGTGCTGATACTGCACGTATTGCTGGTACTGGGTGGTGTGGGTGTAGCCCGAGTGCAGGTACTGATAGCGCAGCTCGATCAGTCGCTTCAGTTCCTCGGGGAAAGGCCTCCAGTCGGGCGCCTCTCCCAAGTCATGCCCAGCGCCGTTGGCAGCGCCGCTTGCGTCCAGAGGGTTGGGGGTGAGGACCTGTTGCCTCAACGCCCACCACGCCTGATCGCTCAGTCGGAGACTCCAGCTCTGAGCGTCTGCGCGCCACATGTGGAACTCGATCCAGTGGTTGCTCTGGTTTGCGAGCCGCCAGATGCGCGACGTCGAAAAATCGACCTTCCACATCACGCCCTCCGCCACCAGGTCGAAGCACACCGAGTGTGGGTGTGGATTGACTGCGTAAGTCGACGAGTTCTGGTTGTACGCGAGGTACACCAGGACGACGATCACGACGAGGATCAGGAGCATGTCACAACTACTGGCAGTGCTTTCCCAGATCCGACATGTCGCCGGAGCTGAAGCCGTCCCATTGGTCCGCGGGATCGAAGCTCGCGGTGGTGTTCGGATCGCCGGCTTGGATGCTGCACTTGCGACGCAGGGTATGGTTCTGGGTCGTGACGGGCTCGGTGCCCCAGTACGCGCCGTTTGCGTTTCCGTTGGGCGGGTTCATGCCGACCTGGCCGATGTGATCCAGCACGCCACTATCGCAATGCAGGACCAATGCATCGTTGCCGTTGAAGCGGATGTCGCCGGAGCCCAGATCGCAGGAGACAATGCCTGCTGTGTAGAGCGAGCAGATGACGTACGTCTTGCCCGGGGCGAGGGTGCCTGAGAGCTGGGTATCATAGAGAGGATTGACGCCATCGGCGTAGGTCTTGACGTAGCACTTGCTGAGGTCGACTGGTGCCGTGCCCGCGTTGTACAGCTCCAGGGCGGTGTTCGTGTCGCCTTCGACGTACTCGCGGAAGAACAGGCCCCCGGCGCTGCCGCCAGAGCCGCCAGTTCCCAGAGCCGCCAGCGTTCCCAGAGCCACCAGTACTTTGCCCTGCGGAACCGCCTGCGGCGGTTCCTCCTGAAGCGGCTGAGCCGGAAGTGCCGCCGTTTCCAGCAGCCCCAGCGCCACCACTGGAACCACCAGCGCCACCAGAGCTACCGCCGCACACGCAGGCCGCAAAGTGACCGTTGGCGTCGCACGTCTGGGTGCCTTTGCAGTCGTCAGGCGTCAAGCAAGCGCGCACTTCGCCCTGGGTACACTTGGTGCTCACGGTCTGACTCGACGAGGAGCAGGCGGCGACTAGCAACAGCGGGAAAATGGAAGCGAACGATGTGCGGGGGGCCACGCAGGCTAAATAGCAGGGTACGTCGGCCCAGCCAGCCGTTCTTCGCGATCTGAGCCTCCGTCGCGGATTCGCGCGGAAACGGAAAGCCTAGTAGCCTAGTTTGATAGCGTAGAAGCGACCTGGACCGGTTTGGATCGCGCCGCTTCCGAGATCGAGAGAAGTGGAGGCAGTGGTACCGACTACAAGATTCTCGAAGTCGCCCGTGCGCGCGAGATCATTGGGGTTGCCTATCGGCCCCCCAAGCGTTCGATGCCACACATGGCGTCCAGTGCTGTCGAACTTCTCGATGAGCCCGACCATCGCAGGAATGGAATCGCCGTTAAGCACTTGCGGAGCCGTCGTGGGGAAGATAGCGGTGGCTCCGCCCAATGCATCGGCCACTACGCCCGTCGGGCCGTGAACGCCCTCAACCGGAACAATCCAGTCTGCACTTAGGTTCGTGCCTGCGGTGGGGAATCTTCCGAGGAAACCGGCCGGTCCGTTTTGAAACGTCTGGATGACCTTGAATGTGGTTTCGTAGGTACCCCCGACCATCACTGCTCCGCTGGCGTCTACATCGGCCTTCCAGGCTGCCTGAACTCCAGGGCCGCCAAACAGCCAAGCGCGAAGCACGTTTCCGTCAGGATCTAGCTTTACGAGGAAGGCGTCGTAGTCGTCCGCGCTCTGTATTCCCTTGCCAAAATCCACAGTGCCATCGATGAACCCAACCAAGTAAACGTTTCCTGAAGGATCTACTGCGACATCGGTTGCCTGACTGTCGAGCGGTCCGTTGAAGACCTTACCCCAGCCCAGGGTGCCGTCGCTCTTGACCTTCAACACCATGGGGTCTTCGCCAGTAGAGTTCAGGGTCGTTCCGTCCAGCGTGAAGGTGCCACGTAAGTATCCGCCGAGGATCACGTTACCGCTGGGGTCAACTTTCAGACTGACGACATCTACGTCTGCACCGAAAGCGATGCTGGATTGCAGGGCGCCAGACGGACTGAGTACCACCAAGCGATGCCTGGCTGGTTTTACACCATCACCGAGGTCGATCGCGCTTCCGATCTCCACGTCCGCGTAAACTTTGCCGTCGCTTCCAACGGCGATGTCAAGCGCGTGTTCTGCACCCGCAGACCCAATCGGGAAGCTCCATTCTGGGTTCCCTTGGCTGTCGAACGCGACCACGAACGCATCGCCTCCACTCGGGGAAGGAAGTGGCTTGTCGAACGTCACGTCCGTTGAATAGGTCCCCACCACTGCGAAGCCACCCCCCGGTCTGGACGCGATCCCAGCCGCGTTTCCATCGAAAGCGGCGCCCAAGATCTGACACTCGAACGTGTCGCAGTTTTCGTCCACGGTCGGCGTTGCGCAGTTCTCAACCCCAGGAAGGACTTGGTTCTGGCAGGGGCCCCACTCGCCCATCGCGGTACACTCTCGTGTTCCCGCGCGGCAACGGCCCCTGCCGTCGGTATTCGTCGGACCTTCGTAGCAGGCTTCCTCGTCCGGGACCATGCAGCTATCGTTCGAAGTGCCTCCTGCACTAGAACCTGATGCTCCCCCGGTCGCGGTGCCACCGCTGCTCGAACCAGCGCTCCCCGCGGAGCCTCCGGAGGCCGACGCTCCCGTGCCACCCTGGCCAGCTGTACCCCCCGCGCCCGCGCTCGCTCCACCGCCTTCCTTGAACTCATCTAGTCCGAGGATACTCGAACAACCTTGAACGGCGAGGGAGGTGCAGATCAGGGCGGTCAGGTACCGAGGGCTAGACATGTCGCCATGTCTAGCGTGCATTGGCAACGCTACAAGTCAGTTTTGCTGCGACCGCGAGGTCGTGGCCGAACTGGCTTACTAGGTGCCGCTGCCGCAGTGCATGCCGAGACCAGAGAGGTCGTCGGGGGTTCCTGCGAGCCACCCGTCAGCCGCGGGATCATAGGCG
>JAUILJ010000214.1 GCA_030433055.1 Polyangia bacterium | reverse complement strand
ACGGAGGCTGCAAGTCTCCACTGACCTCAAAAGGCGAACGGGCCGGCGCAAGCCAGCCCGTTCAGGGAAGCCCGTACCGCAAAGTTCGCTGGTATCGCAGGACGAATGAACCCCTAGCTTAGCTAGGTGGGCGACTCCTCACATCGATCTGGCTTCCCAGTGAGTTGGTCTGGGCCTAGCGCTCCTGATGTGGTCGGTCTCCCGGGTTCAACGCATTGTAAGGGATTCAATTGTCTGCACCTGGCGAACCCCGCAGAGGGGCCATGGAGCAATGTATTTGTCCCGGACTCGCTACGTCAACGGGGCGTGATCGCGCGCCGCCAGCGGCCGCAAGTGCCTGGATTCAACGGGCTTGGTGACCCGCGTCGAATTCCCTTGCGCCCGCCAGGGGGAGTACGGTGGTCCGAGCCAGCCAAAACCGCCAAAAACTTTCCCCGACCGAGCGCCCTCTGGCACTGGGGTTATGTATGTCGATGCATAGCGACTGGGAACGCGGCGCTGATCTCCAACGCAGCGTAGGACTCCATGGGGGAGCGCCGCTCCCATCGCTGGGAGCGAGCGTGGTTTCCGCGCTGAGCTGGCCGGGGAGCTGCGAAGCCCAGCTGATCACCCGCAAGGAACGCAACGAGCTGCGTGCCCGCGCGGAAAAGGCCGGGCTGCTCTGGGTGGGGGTCCCAGCACCGAGCGCACAGCAGCGAGGACAGTTCGCGCTGGTAGTCGAGGCGGCGATCGAGGAGCAGCTCAGCGACCTGGGCGCTGGACCGGCCGGCTTCGGCTCGGCGACCAATCTGGACGCGACGCTGAGCGATCAGCTGTATCGCGCTCGCAGCCTCGGAGCGACCGGCCTGGTCCTGATGTTCGACACCCTCGCGCGGCTGACCAACCTCGCCGGTGCACTCGACGCCGAAGACAGCGCCGTCCTTCGCTGGTGGCTGCGCGCTGCCTCGGAGAAGCGCGTTCGACTGCTGTTCGATGTGCGCGACCGCTATCTCGGGATCTATACCCGGCCCGTCGCCTTGGAGTCGCTCCTGGTCGGCTCAACCGGTGGTTTCCAGCTGGAGGAAGCGCCCGAAACCGCAGCCTCCGATGAGCTGAGCGGATGGCTCTCCGAGGAACCGGACTACTCACCCGCCGACCTCGCGAAGGCGCTGCGCGAGACCAGCCCCCCGCCGCCTCCTACGCGCTTGAGCGCGCCTCCGCCTCCGCCGCCAAAGGCCAACGGCGTCGAGCAAGCTGCAGCATCAGACCACCCTGAGCTGCGCTACGATGACTCACCCGAGCTGAGCGCAGCCAGCGTGGCAGACCAGGTGGCCGCTGAACCCGCGTTGACGCTCGCCTCAGAGCCCGCCCCATCTCAGCCGACGGCCGAACCGACCCAAGCCGAACACCCGGCGCTCGACGCGCCAGCCAGCGAAACGGCGGCAGCCAGCGAAACGGCGGCAGCCAGCGAAACGGCGGCAGCCAGCGGAACGGCGGCAGCCAGCGAAACGGCACTCGAAGCAGCTCCGCTGCAGGACGGATCGCCCGCTGCGGAGGCTGAGGAGTTCGCCGCTGAGCAGCCCGTGGTGACGGCGCCGCAACTGGAGCTTGGCTTGTCCGCAGCAGACCGAGCCGAGGAGCCGCCCACGAGCTCCGAGGCGGGCGCCGCCGAGGCACCCACGTCGGAAGGTTCCCCCACGGAAACCGAGGGCTCGGGAGCGCGCCAGCTCGCCTTCCGTTCAGTCCTGGCGGCCCTGGAAGCCTTGGAACACGAGGAGCTGGACGAGTCGCCGCTGATGCCCGACGCGGACAGCGACTGGCAAGCCTCGGCTCCCGATGACGCGTCTGCGGAGATCCCCGAGGCACCGCAGCCCGTCGCCGTACCTGAGCCCTCCCCCGCGAGCGATGGGTTCACGGCCATGCTGACACAGGAAGAGAGCCCGCTCCCGACGCGAGCCATTCACTACGACGCCAGCGCACCGAGCGCCTCGTTCGAGAGCCGCGACTACCACGACGACCCGATGGACCGCAGCTCGCGAGCACCGGAGGTCGAACCCATCGCCGAAGCCGCACCCGCTCCCTCGGACACGGCCGGCGTAGAGCTCGAGCCCGCCGAACCCGCGGAGGTCGACTCGCCCCATACGATCGTCGAAGCGGAGGTCGCCCCCGTCGCCGCCTATCCCGAAGCGCTGGCGTTGGCCGAAGACCATGCGCAGCCCGCAGCGCCCAGCCTCGAGGTCATCGACGGAGAGCTGGAAGCATCGGCCTCCCTGCCCGCCGCCGACCCCATCATGGAGTCGACGGCGAGCGACGACGGCGTCTTCGATCCGATCCCCGAAGCCACGTGGCAAGCCTGGGTGCGCGACCTGGAGGCCGCTCGAGGGCCGAAGCCGCTCGCCGTGGTCGAGCGCCTCTTCACGTCGGCCTACATGCCGCTGCTGGAGACTCGGCTCAGCCAACCCCTGGATGAGCAAGCAAACAACGCCATCGAGAGCTGGGGCACCGCCTTCGCCAAGAGCTACTCCGAAGCGTTCGACGCGCTACGGATCCGCGGCAAGCGGCCGACCATGGTGCTCGACGTGCCTGACATCGCTCTTCGTCACGGGCGCATGCACGGGGCGCGTCAGGCGCAGCTGGTGCTGGTGGATGCGCTGCGCTTCGACCTCGGACAGATGGTCCACGAACACCTCAAGGAGCTCGCTGGCAGGGACGCGGCGTGTGTCGAGCGCCTGTTGCTCTGGTCGGCCCTGCCGGCGACCACCGCCACACAGCTCGAGCTCCTCGGACGCGGACCGCAAGGGCTGCGGGAGCCGGTCGCGAGCGAGCGCGACGCACCCGTGGCTCGTGGACGCGCCGCATCGACTCTACGCCGGGTGAAGGCGGGGCACCGCGACGTGATGAAGCTCGACCTCGTCGAGTCTCGGCTGGCTGAGCCTGGCGCGGCCCGCCCTCAGGTGTTGTGGAGCTTGGCCGCCGAGGTGGCTGAAGTGCTGTGGGACCACATGGCGGGTCTACCGCCCCGCACCTTGGTGATGATCTTCGGCGACCATGGTTTCCGCGTGGATCCAAAGAACGGACGAGTGAGCCACAGCTCCCAGCAGGCCCTGGCCAGCCCCGAGGAGGTCATGGTGCCTGGCTTTGCTTGGCTCACGGGCAGCGTACACTGAGCGCCCTGGGCCTTCAGCGCCGCTGAAGGCCCGATACCAGCAGTGCCCCGATACGTTCGGGCCATGATTGCTGCCCAACGCGTTGCTCGAGGTCACGCATCAGTGTCTCGAGCAACGCTATCCACGCCTCCCGGTCGACCCCTGGCTCGAGCTCCCCACGCAACGCCAGTGAGCGCAGCCAGCTGGCTACGCTCCGACGAAACTCTCGCTCGGCGCGGTCGAGCAGTGTCTGCGCCGCTTCAGGCCCAGCGCGCCGCAGCCAGGCCAGGGCGACCGACAGCCGCGGCACCGCTTTCGCGAGCTCGATACGACGCCTCAGCAGCAGCGCGACGCCTTCGCTGAGTTCCCGCGCGGCGCCTTGGGGTGCCGCCCTGCCCTCTCCCCCCCACAATCCCGAGGTGTCGTATAGGCTGGACAGGTACTCTGCCACGGCGATCAACAGGTCCGCCTTGTGGGGGAAGTGCCAGGCGACGCTGCTCTTGGCGAGCCCCACCTGCTCGGCCAGCTGAGCGAGCGACGGAGGTCCCTCGCCTCGGCTCCCCCAGTGGATGAGCGCGGCGTGGAGCAGGCGCTCCCGCTGCGACTCGGGCGCATCCGGGCTGCGCGTTTCCGCCAGGATACGGCGTAGGGCGCGCTTGTCCCCGAGGTGGCGAACCACGGTCGGGCGGCTCACACCGGCGCGATCTGCGACGTCGATGATGGCAATTCGATCGAGCGGGCGTTCTTCCGCCAGCTCCGCAAGAACGCCGAGCAGGCGCTCCTTGGTGCTCCTCGCCACGGCCAGCTCAGGAGTCGCGCTCGGCCCCGCCGGAAGCTCCGCTCGGAATCGGATTCTGCTCCTTCTCGAGGTAGCGGAAGATGGTGCGCGGATCGACGCCGAGGTCCCGCGCCGTCTGGGTGCGGTTTCCGTTGTTGCGCTCCAACACCTCGAGCACGTAGCGGCGCTGGAAGTCTTCCTTCGCCTTCTCCAAGGGCACGATGGGCTCCTGAGCTTCGGGGCCGAGATCCATGTCATCGGGCGCGAGCAGGCTCTGATCGCAGAGGACCAGGGCCTTCTTGATGCGGTTCTCTAGCTGACGAATGTTGCCCGGCCAGTTGTACTTCTTGATGGCCGCCAGCGCCTGCGGGGAGTAGCCGCGAACGGTGCTCGCCATCTCGTCTGCGTACTTGCTGAGCAAGGCCTTCGCGATGATGAACACGTCATCACCACGGTCACGTAGCGGGGGCAGCCACAGGTTGACCACGTTCAAGCGATAGTAAAGATCCTCGCGGAACTCCCCGGTCTTGATCATCTCGTCGAGGTTGCGGTTCGTCGCCGCGACGATTCGGATGTCGCACTTCTCTGGCTTGCTGTCGCCGACGCGGTAGACGATGCGTTCCTGAATCGCACGCAGCAGCTTGACCTGGAGCGCCGGAGTCAGCTCGCCAACCTCATCGAGAAACAGCGTGCCCCCATCTGCTTGCTGGAACTTCCCCGGACGGCTGGCGATGGCACCCGTGAACGCACCCTTCACGTGGCCGAACATCTCGCTCTCGATCAAGTTCTCCGGGATGGCGCCACAGTTCACCGTGATGAACGGACCGCGCTCGCGGTTGCTGCGACGATGGATCTCCCGGGCGATCAGCTCCTTGCCAGTACCGGTTTCCCCGGTGATCAGCACGCCGATGTCCGTCGCCGCGACCTTCGTCAGCTTGCGGAAGACTTCCATCATCGACGGGCACGCCCCGATGATCTGACCGAAGCGCTTGTCGCTCAGCTCGGCTTCGAGCTTGCGTTTGTCCGCCCGCAGCGCGTTGAGCAGCATCGCGTTCTGCAAGATCAGTGAAGCCTGACCGGCGAAGATGGTGAGCACCTCCAGCTGATTGCGCTCGAACAGGTGTTTCACCTCGTCGTTCGCGACATACAGCGCGCCGATCACGTTGCCCTGGCTGAGCAGCGGGGCGCACATCACGCTCGACAGCTGCAGCGCCATCACGCTCTCGCTTTGGCCGAACGTGGTGTCGCTCAACGCATCACTGACGATCACTGGGCGCTTCGAGTCGATCACCCGCCGCACGATGCTGTCACTGATTTGGCCCTGTGGGTCCTCGATCGCCTCGCGACGCACGTGGCGGGACGCACGAACTCGGGGTGTGCCCTGCGTTTCCTCGGGGTCTACCAGCAGGACGACGCCGCGCTTGGCGCCGGTGAACTCCACCACCGCGTCGAGCAGCGTCTCCAGCAGCTCGTCAACCGAGGCGGTGGTCATCAGGCGCTCGCTGAACGCGTGCAACTTGCGCAGGCCTCCGACCTCACTGATGACCAGCGACCCCGAGCCGTCAGCCTCTTGCTCCTCGCGGCTCTGCCGAGAGACTTCGCTGAACATGCTGAAGACGAGGTTGGCCTCCCCCAGCGTCAAGCGATCGCCATCGACCAGCCGGGCCCTGCGCTTCTTCTTTCCGTTGATCAGGATATCGGCCTGACGATCCAGCTCCTCGAGCTGGAAGTCTCGACCGTTGAACACGATCTGGGCGTGGTGATCGGCCACGCTGCGGTCTGGAACGTGGATGTCGTTGCCCAAAGCCCGACCGATTGTCGTCACCGGTTTGGTGATCGGCACCAGGACCGGCTGACCCTGGGGTGCGAAGTAACGGATGAGCGCCATGGAGTGGCAGGGACCTTAGCCCGGAATCCAAACCTCGCACAGGCTTGGTTTTTTGCCGCGCCGAGTGGAGTCTTCGGCGGGGTTGGAGCTTCCAGCTAGAAGATCTGCCCGCCGACCTGCATGCCGAACGCGCCGGGCTCCCCGAGGGGCGCGACGTAGTCGACGCTGATGCCAGGCGACGCGTCGGCGTACTGCGTCGCGCGTTGCTCGTTGGCGCCAAAATCGGAAGGGTCCGAAGAGAAGATCGCACCCGCCGCGAGCCCAAGCGTGGTCGCCGTGCCCATGAAGATGAAGCCACGTTTCGCCGGGGGCCCGCCGTCGCCCGCGTAGAACAGGAACACGGGCAGTGAAGCGGCCGCCCCGATCCCCGCGCCGGCCCACATCCAGGACAGGCTCTCCCAGGTTGGGATGTACACCGCAGACAACCCCGCGGTCGCCGCGAGGCCGACGTTGAAGCCGATCAAGCCACCCAGCGCGGCCTTGTCGTTGGCCTGCCCGTAGTCTTGCTCTGCGTTGCTGGCACCGTAGCCAAACATCGCTCCGATCGCCGTGCCCCACATCGAACCGCTGGACGCGAAGAGGGCTGTTTTTGGCGAGGGCTCCTCGTAGTACGCCAGCACATAGCCGCCGACGGCGCCCAGGGTGGCGCCAAGGGATACCGAGCGAGAGAGCCCCTTGAAGCCCCAGGCGTCCTTCTCGTCCGCGGTCACGAACTGATAGCCCGCGATACCCAGTCCCTCGCCAGCGCCGATCACCATCCCAGCGGAGATCGTCGCGGGCATCCCGCGCGGCATCTCGGGATCGTCGAGCAGGTAAACACCGACGGGGGCTGCTACGCCCAAGATCGCCGGAGGGATCAGCGCGAGCCCGGGGTCGTCGATGCCCGTTTCCGCGTCGAACCAAACCCCTAGACCCACGCCGTACGCGATCGACGTGCCATATAGCGTACCGATCTCCAGGTCCGTGGAGCGCGCTTTTCCGCGAGGTACTGAGGGCTGGGAAGAGTACCCTGGCTGACCGTAGGGAGCGGGCTGACCGTAAGGAGCGGGCTGTCCCGGATACGGCTGTGCTGGCTGTCCGGGGTAAGGTTGCTGAGGTGGTGGGTACTGCTGGGGCGGTGGATACTGCTGAGGAGGTGGGTACTGCTGGGGGGGATACTGAGCCCAGGCTTCACCACTGATGGCGAGCGTCGCCAAGAGTGTCAGCGCCCCCACGCTCCCCACGCTCCCCTGACGCCAACTCGCGTTTTGCTTCGACAACCCGGCTCTCATTGCAGTTGTTTGGACACGTACCGCGCCACCACGATTCAATCCAGTTTCTCGCCCGCCCCGGCCACGAGCTAGTCGAGTTCGCGCTTCAGAGGCCGCGTGAGCACGTCCTCCACCGCCTGATGCGGCGACTTGTCCTCGTACAGGACCCGATAGACTTCGAAGCAGATGGGCAGCTCGACCCCGAGCTGCTGGGCGAGGTCGTAGGTGCTGCGAGCGGTCTTGACCCCTTCGGCGACGTGCCCCAGGCCGCTCAGCACCTGCGCCAGCTTGCGCCCACGCCCCAGCTCGAAGCCCACGGTGCGGTTTCGGCTCAGGTCACCGGTACACGTCAGCACGAGGTCTCCCATCCCCGCGAGCCCCGACAGCGTGAGCGGGTTCGCCTGCTTGGCGACCGCCAGGCGGCTCAGCTCCGCCAGACCTCGGGTGATGAGCGCCGCCCGCGTGTTGTTGCCGAACCCCAGGCCGTCGCAGGCTCCCGCGGCGATCGCGATCACGTTCTTCAATGCGCCACCGACCTCGACGCCCACGGGATCGTCGCTGGAGTACACACGGAAGCGCGCTGTCGCGAAGTGCTGCTGCAGGCGATCCGCGAGCTCCGGATCGTGGGACGCGATGACGATGTTGGTAGGCACTCCGCTCGCCACCTCCTTCGCGAAGCTCGGGCCGCTCAGCACTGCGACGCGCGAGGCTGCCGCAGGCCCCAGCACGTCGACGATCACTTCGTTCATGAGCATCAGGCTGCCCTGCTCGATCCCCTTGGTCGCAGTCACCAAGCTGGCCTCCGCCGCGATGGAGTCGCGAGCGCGCTCGAGGGTCGCGCGAAATACGTCCGAAGGGATGACCAGGAGCACCACCTCCGCGCCCCGCAACGCTTCGCCGAGGTCGCTCGTGATGTGCATGTTGGGGGGGAGAGAAAAGCCGGGCAGGAACTCGGCGTTCACGCCCTCCGTGCGCATGCGCTCGGCGTGGGCCTCTTGCCAGGTCCACAGCTTCACCGGGACGCCCTTTCCTGCAAGGAGCAGGGCCAGGGAGGTTCCCCACGCCCCGGCGCCAATCACCGCCGTGGGCGCGCTACCGGGCTCGAAGTGCCGTGTCATCAGGCGCGACTCTGAAACCAGCTCGCACGGCCTGTCAACGGAAGGGCTGGACTGAGCTGGCGCTTTGCTATGCTGCGGCGCGATGCGCCTCAAAGGTTTTGCTTGGTTGTGTGCGGCGAGCTTGCTCGCTCCCGCGCTGGTTGGCTGTCCGAACCAGGAGGCCCTAGGCTACGACGCGGTGACGGTGCTCGGGCCGGGCGTGATCAATGACCCCGAGAACCGCTCGCTGCGCTTCGACATCTTGAAGTTCGGCCTCGACCGGTTCTGCTTCGAGATGACTCGCCGCGGTGTACCGCTGAAGCTGGCTGACGATCAGCCGGTCGCCGGCCGCTTCTTCGCCGATAGCTGCCAGTCTCAGCTCATCGACGAGGAGCAACGCAAGAGCATCGTCGTGCAGTACTCCGGCAAGGGCTACGGTTGGACCAGCTTGAGCCAGCGCATCGGATTCACCAGCGCGGGGCTCATCGAGTACTCGCCAGACTTCCGCGTCAAGGACGACGCGATGTACATCTTTTTCCGCCCGAGAAATATTCAAGCCACGAACTTCAACGTGGGCCTGGTGGAGTCAAGCTTCGCAAAGGCCGGTATGTCCCTCGCCGGTTTTGACGCCAACGCCGCTGGGCGCAAGCTGGTCGACTCCCAGCTCGGCCGCGGCTTCACGGTGATCCGCTACAGCGACAAGGGCGAGACCGACTTCGGAATGGGCGTCATCGCCCTCGGCAGCAAGCCGTTCAAGCCCTTTCAGGTCAGCCAGACTTCCAAGGTGTCGCTCGAGAACAACCGTACGGAGGTCCACCAAGGGCAACAGGAGTTCATCGGTGGCTTCGAAGTCACCGACGACGACCAGGCGCTCTACTTCACGGCGGCCCTCGATGGGGCGCCCGCGGTCGATGTGTTCGTGTTGCCCAAAGGCCCTGGCGATCAGATGCTGCAGCAATACGTCACCAACCCTGGGCCCGCTGCGCTACCGATGCAGCCGCTGCTCGACAACGTCGTCAGCCAGGGCCAGCCCTGGAAGGGCTACATGCCGCTCCCGAAGGGGATCTACTACCTGATTGTTGACAATGCTTCCGGGGTTGGTCGCACCAACCCAGCGCAAGTTGCGGGCGACGATCGCGCCGCGAAGCTCGACTACTTGGTGCAGCTCGGGGAGCGCCAGTAGGCCGAACGGCGCGCCTCTCCCCCCAAAAAAACCCAGGATGTCGGGGGAGGTTGCCCAGACTCGGTCCGGCAGGTAAGAGAATCCCGCGCTTTGGCCGACTCCGGTACGTGTTCCTGCTGGTCTGGTTCTTCCTCGTCCCGCTGGCCGTAGCCTGGCTTGCGGTGACGGTGCTCGCGGCGTCTGAAGACACGGACACCCTGAGCTTGCTGGGCCGCATCGCCTGGCTGATCAAGGAGCAGCCGGTCCCCGCGGGGATCGCGTTCTTCACCGTGGTGGAGATGGTGCTCTACCACTATCGGCATCAACTGCCGCTCTCCAAGCACCTCGGGGTGGGCGGTCGAGCTGACGTACCCCCGAAGCTCCGTCGTGACTACGAGCACGCAGCTCAACTCCTGGACGAAGCCGCGCGGATACTCGATCGGCGCGCAGAGCAGGTGAAGCGCCTGGTCAAGACCAGCGCCCGAGAGGAGCTCGACTTCACTCTGGAGACGCTGCGTGTGGAACTCGAACGCATTCCCTTCGACGAGGCGGCGTTCGAGAAAGCCTACGAGAGCGCGAGTGTGCTCGTGGACCGACATCTCTCGCCCTGGCGCAAGAGCGAGGTGCGTGAGTACGCGGAGTCCATCGGCGTCGCTATTCTGGTGGCGCTGCTGCTGCGCGAGTTCGTGGTGGAGGCGTTCAAGATCCCAAGCGGATCGATGCTCCCCACGCTCCAGCTGCAGGACCACATCTTCGTCAACAAGTTCGCCTACGGCCCGAAGCTTCGATTCACCGACACCCGGCTGTTCCCCAGTCTGCCGCCGAAGCGCGGCGACGTGATGGTGTTCATCTATCCCG
>JAUILJ010000213.1 GCA_030433055.1 Polyangia bacterium | reverse complement strand
TGATCGATCGGCAGCAGCCGGTCGGTGTCGCCGGGTTGCTGGGGCTGCAGCTCACCCGTACCGATGATCCATTCGAGGAGGCCGCTGAACCCAACACCGACGCTCAGGATCGCGCCGTCCGTGATGGGGTCGACCTTGAAGTGGACGTCCACGGGATCCCGGGGTCTGGGAGGCTCCGCGCTCTGCGCGCCTGCTGCGGAGGCGTGGGCGACAATCGCGAGCGCGACACCCAAGGAATGGACGAGGCAGGGGAAGGTTGCAGGCTTGCTCGGCATGATGTCGTCGGGGCTAAGCGTGGCGAGAGCATCGGGCGCTCCCGCCGCTGGTTGATTCCCTCAACATCCAAGATCCTTCACCTCTGCTCCAATGTTTTCTCCATCGCCCAGGGGAAATTGCGCTCCAGGTGCTGTGTCATCCGTGACCAGACCCCGGGCCCTGCCCCCGCACACTGTGGCGTTTGTGGACCAGAGCCGACCACCGCGATGCCTCCACCCGTCGACCGAAGCGCCGCCGCGCAACGTCGGCACGGATCAACGGGTGAGGCGTAGTATTCGAAAGTTCCACGGGGAACTGCGAGCGATCCAACGTGGCCTCGTTCATGGACTCACTTCGCCTTGATGTCGGCGCAGTGCTTCAGGTGCTCCGCGGCCTTGTCAGCGCTGGGCTGTCCGTTCATGCCAGTCGTCTTGCAGTAGTAGGCCTTCCCGCCGACCTCGATGCGCTGAAAGCCGATGTAGCCCTTCTTGCCATCGTTCTCGAACTCGAGGATCGCGAGGTTCGCTTCGTCCTTCACCCACTTCTTGAATGGGAAGAGGACGGTGTCTCCCTCGTAGCCTTTCTTCGTGGCTGCGAAGTCCTCCTTGGCAGGCTGGATGTTGAGCGACGCGCCGCCGCCGACATCGAGCGTCACGCTCTGCCTGTCGGCGATGGACATGTCCATCGCGCCCATGCTGCTCTTCGGCACGGCGGCCTTCAGTGGAAGCGGGTCGAGGTTCACCTCTTTGGTGTCGCCATTCGCTGCCGGTGCCGCCGCCGTGTTGGCCTTGACGGAACCACTGGTCGCGGAGTCGTCGGCCTTGCCCTTGTCACAGGCGGCGAGTGAGAGCAGAGCGATGAGGGGAAGTAGCTTGCGCATGAGTCGTTCCTTGAGTGCCGCCGCGGCGGCTGTACTTGGGTTGAGGAGTGTCCAGGCAGCGGACCGTGGTGCGCCGGTGGACGCCGGGTTCAGAGTGGGTTTGTCGCCAGCGACGGATTTCCGTCTGCTCCCGGGGTGCGTTTTATCTCTGCAGTTAACTGTCTGAAGTTGCTTGGTTTTTCTCAGGTGTGCGGATCCGTCACCGGTTTGATCGGCTTTGATGGGAGTTGATCGGGAGCCGGTCGGTACATCGAGTCACGAGGCTGCTCATGGGGGTGCGCATTTTGCCCCTCAGGGCGAGTCGCGAGGAGACGGTTATCATGTGGAAAAAAACTCGAGCGCCTCGACTGCAGTCGCCCGCCTCGTCACCAAGCTGGTTCGTGGAGTCGGCGGACTACCTGCGCCGAAGCCTGCGGCGGCTCGGGGTCCCAAACGCGGACCTGGAGGACGCGCTGCAAGAGGCCTTGATCGTGGTCCACCGCAAGCAAGACGACTACGACGCGTCTCGCCCCCTCAAGCCGTGGCTGTTCGGCTTCGCGCTGCGAGTCGCGGCGAACCACAGGCGCAAGGCGCGCGCCGAGTGCGCTGCGGATCACGACCTGCTCGCATCCTCCGAGCCGTCGCCGGAGCGGCGAGCGCTGGTCTCCCAGGCGCTTGCGATCACTCGTCAGGCGCTCGACCGGATGTCGGCGGAGCGCAGCGTGATCTTCTCCCTGCATGATCTGGAGGGTCTGTCCGCGCCGGAGATCGCCGAGCTGGTATCTGCACCGACGAACACCGTCTACTCTCGCTTGCGAGCGGCTCGTGCAGAGTTTGCACAGGCCGTGAGTGAGCTCACCGCAATACCGTTGGCGCGGGCTTGAGCACGAACCTACAGCGGGCTCTGACCGAAACCCTCACGGATGTAGTTGCAGGCTGCCCGGGCCGTGAATTCTGCGCGGAAATTATGTCTGGACTGCTGCCTGGCCTCTCGCGCGAAATCGTCCAGCGTGCTCCCAACCCCCAGGCTGGTGGCGTAGCTGTCCAGGTTCCGACCAGGCTCTGGCGCCACCAGCGTGCTCTGGGTGGCGCCGGTTTCCCCTGAAGCCGCGGACCACTCGCCGAGCGAGAGCTTGCCGGCATCGGTGCAGAACCAACTGTCAGCCGCCGCGCCGCTGCGATACGCGTTGTCGGCATAGGTGGTCGCAGCGAAGCCGCCGGACTGATCGATGAGGCATCCCAGATCGGTGCCGGAGACGAGCTGATTGCTCGCGAAGCGAATGCCAGACCAGGCGCCCACTGAGTCCACCACCAGCGCCCTGCGCAACAAGTCGTAGAACACGTTGTTCTCGATCGTGATGTCGCGGTTGGTGCCGCCGCTCAGGTGGATCCCGGTGGCGTTGGTGGTCACCGCTGGCTGATTGACGAACAGGTTCCCGGTGACCTCGCTCTTGTCGTTGTCGATCAGGTCGATGTGCCAGCTGAGCGTGCGCGTCGTGGGTTGGGCGCGCCCGATGTCGGTGAACACGTTGTTCCGGATCACTGCATCTTGAAAGCGATATGCGGTGTCTGCATTGCCGCCCATGCTGATGCCAATCTCGCCTTCAGCAAACAAATTGCCCTCGACCAGGATGTCCGTGGACTCCCCTGCCGTCCCGGAAGAGAGCTTGATGCCGATGCTCGAGGCGCGCATCACCAGGTTGTCCTTCACCGTGAGCTGCGAGTTACCCGACAGGTACATGTCGTGGTTGTAGATTGTGGCGCAGGCCTCGGCGACGTCGGGGTTCCAGCCGTTCTGGTCGAACACATTGCCTTCGATG
This sequence comes from Polyangia bacterium, assembly GCA_030433055.1. Lineage (GTDB taxonomy): Bacteria > Myxococcota_A > Polyangia > Polyangiales > Polyangiaceae > JAHBVY01. Next base: position 7,249 of record JAUILJ010000213.1, on the reverse strand, counting down.
AGTAGCCCAGTGACGTGCCCAGCGAAGATCCCCGAGGGGCGATGTGTCGAGTCGCCGTTGGGGTTGCGCGAGCCGTCTCCGTTGTAGGCGCAGGTTCCGACGTGATAGCTGCGATAGATCACATTGCGACGCACTTCCACGTCGCTGACGTTCTGCACGACGAACTCGCCGTACTCTAGATAGTTGTCTTCGAACAGCAGGTCGTGACCCGTGCCGACGAAGCGTAACGCTCCCCCGTCGGCTCCGTTGAACGCGCTGTCGTTCGGTACCTTGGGGAAAGAGATGAAGGCCAAGCCGACGACGGCGAGATAGCTCTTCTCCTTGCCGTCATCGTCGATGAAGTCTTTGTCGATCTCCAGGCGCGGGCGCTCGGTGGAGTCCCCATAGCTGGACACGACCATGGGGTGCGCCTTGTCGAGCCCCGACTTGAAGCGACGCACGACGCGGTCTGCCCCAAGGTCTTGCGCGCGCCACGTATCCCCGCGGCGAAACAGCAAGAAGTCCGGGCTGCCGTCGCGCACCAGCTCGGCGCCCTTCGCGGGGCTGGCGACCGCAGTCTCTGGGGTCAGGCCATCGTTGCCGTCGTCCCCTTCGGAGGAGCTGACGTAGACGATTCTCGAGTCGGTGTGCAGGTCGAACGTGGTCCAACCGTTCTCCGCGTCACGGGTGCCGCTGGCTTCGGTCGTGTCCCCGGCGCCCCAGCATCCGACGTCGAGCTGCCAGTCGATCAGGCCATCTCCGTCGTTGTCGATGCCATCGTTGCACTCCGTGATGGCTGGCGTGCCACCGGTGCCTCCAGCGCCGCTGCCACCGCTGGCCGCGCTGCCACCACTGGCCCCGCTGCCTGCGCTGCCTCCGTTGGCTGAGCCACCGCTGCCCCCGTTGTTGGAGCTTCCGCTGCCACTGTCGTCACTTCCGCACGCCGCAGCGATCAGTCCAAGCAGCACCACCGCACACGCTCCCAGCCACGGCCTCGCCGCCTGCGGAGTGAAGGGCGCCGGCTAGTGCGCCCTTACCTAGTCACTCGAGCTACGCGAACCGGTTCAACAAAGCCTACGATCGACCCCGTGAGAGACGGTGTCTTCGCCTTGCTGCTGTTGCCGCTCTCGATCCTCCTGTGGCCCTATTTCCTGTGGGTCATGCTGGTCCATGAGAGGCGCTGGCGCCGGTTCACCCTGGGTGCTCTGCATGTGCGCTCGTGTGAGCCTGTCGACGATCGGCTGCAGATCGTGCTGAGTGACGGTCGCCTGGGGCCAACGCTGCGCTCGAGCGACGTGCGTGACATCGAATGGGTTCGCTTCGAGGATCACCACAACGGCTTTGCGCAGACCGATGAGCTCCACTGCCTGGAGTTGCTCACGTCCAACGACCGCGTCGTGCTTCGAGGAGACTCGCCGCAGGCGCTCGAGCCGCTCCTGACACTCGCGGCGCAGCGCGGCGTCGAGCCTCGAAGGCTGCGCAGCTCCAGCGGGTGCGCGCTGCTGCTGGGAGCACTGGGATGGCTCGGGCTGGCGATCGCCGTGGCCGCCTACTCGAGGCATGGCAACTAGCACGCAGCAGCTCGCGCCCAGCTGAAGGCGCCCTTCAGTCGCGCGCGACGTCGGATTGAGCTCGAGGCGGACTTGGCCGAGGTCAGCAGCTACTCTTTCCACACAGGAAAATACAGGCGTCGCTGTTCCCGCCGCTGCAGGCGGCCTTCGCGGCCTTACCCAGCTCCTCGTACTGGCTGTCGTCCTCCGCCGATGGGTTGCCGATGGCACCCTTCGCCGCGCTCCCTCCCGCCTTGCCATAGCCGACGCCCCAGTCCGAGCCATCGCACACAGGGCCCTTGCCCAGCGCGACGTGCTTGGGTTTGTCCACTCCCGGGGGCCAGCTGACGAAGAGCGACGCGCGGTTGGTCTTGCGGCACACCCGGATTTTCGGATTCTTGCCCTTCTTCAGCCGGATGACGAAGCTTGCATATTTCCCTGGAGAAATCTTTTCGAAGTAGTCGACCTGGAGCTTCCCGAAATCCTCCATCTTCTCGTAGCCGATCACGTCTCCCGTGCAGTAGATGTTCAGCCACTCTCGCAGGATGCGCATGCTGCAGCGCTCCGCGCGCGCGTTGGCTCCCTGAGTGTTGACCAGCTGTGCCTGGTCCCACTCTGCGCCCTGAGGGGGATTGGAGCGCTCCGATGGGATGTCGGGCACCTCGCCGAACTTGAAGCTTATCTTGCGCTCAGTCGCGGCAGGTGCCGCAGTGGCGGTCGCCGTGGACGTGGCCTGAGCTGCGGGTTGAGGCGGCGTGGCTGGTGCCGCGGGCGCTTCTGCCTCGGTGTCGCCCTTGTCTTCTTTGCACGCGAGCAGCGCAAGAAATACCACGCACACTCCCAGTCCAGACTTCGTGTAGCTCATCGGATCCCCATCTTCGTTGGTTCGTGGGGGGATCCGTCTGGCACCTGGCGCGCCTCACCCCCCAACAGTCGATCCACGAGTACACCAGACCTCCCGGGCGCTGGCTAGCCTCTGGCTCTCGACTTTTTGGAGTCAGAAACCGCGCGGGCAATACCGCGTGGGCGATACTGTTCCGGCGATGCGGCGCTTTGAGTTCAGTGAAGGCGGGTCGAGCAAGTTCTGGGAAATCAGCCGTACCGGCTCCGCGTTCACGGTTCGGTATGGGCGACTGGGCGCGAAGGGCAGAAGCCAGACGAAGGACTTTGCAGACGCCGCTCAGGCCACCGCAGCTGCCGAGGCGCTGATCCGCGAGAAGCTCGCCAAGGGATACACGGAGGTCGAGGCCACGGAGGTCGAGGCCACCCAGGCCAAGCCCGCCTCCGCCAAGCAGGCCAAGCAACCCAGAGCGAAAGCCAGCGCACAAACGGGGAAGGCGGGCAAGCCGACGGCTCCAGCGCTGCTGCTTGGAGGCAAGTCGCTGGGCGCGCGTGCCCTGAGCAACGCGGCCAATCGGTTCCTCGAGGCAGAGACGACCGACGCCTGGCAGGAAGCGTGCGACAAGGTCAGCTACTCTGATAGCGACATTTCACGGCTGCTGGCGCATCTGATCGAACACAGGCTGTTCGCACCTCGGAGCCGCTTGCACCTGCGGGTCTGCGCTCGGGCGCTCATGCTGACGCCACCGGAGACCACGCTGAGGGTGCTGAGCCTGGTGGAGGAGCCGTGGGTGGAGACGCTGCGGCGAGATACGCCGGTGATCCGGCAGTGCATCTCGCCGCTCGTGCGGCTCCAGCGAGCGGTTCCCACAGCGCTTCGAGAGGCGCAGCTGTCGCCCACACTGGCTCGCGCTGCTGCGATGGTGCGTTCGCTCGCCGGGGAGAGCCTGGCCGCGGAAGCGGGAGCTCGAGCGGTCTCGATGATCGCAGAGTTGTTACCGTACGGCATCGAGCAGATCGGCTGGCTGGACGCTGAGGGCGAGCCTACGCCGCTCGAGCCTGAACGGCTCCTCGCTGCGCTGGAACGCATCGGCGGGCCCCACTGGATCCGTGAGTTTCCCAACCCCGATCGCTTGCCCGCAGAGGTCGCCGCCCCTGCCCTGCGAGCCGAGTCGCTGGAGGAGGTCGGGCGCGCCCTGAGCATCTTCAACCCGCGGATTCTCGACGCGCGTGACGAGCCGACCGCACGCTTCTTCGAGGTGGCGGAGACGCTGGACGAGCAACGTGCGGCGATGCTGCGTGTCGCTGGTATCCGTAAGGCAACGAATCCTGCGGAGGTACCGCTCGGTGGCGAAGCCCTGCTGTCCCCATCACATATCGATGGCGATGTGGGATTCGGCAAGCTGGGCCCGGCAAGACTGGACGCGTGGGCGGCGCGCTGGCTCGAGCGCTATCCCGAGGCGTTGACCATCGACGAGCCCGGTGGTGACGCCTCCGACGAGGCGCTCGAGGCCTACGACGTGGGAGTGAGCCTGCGCAGGCTCGTGTTCGCTGGCGTGCCGTTCGGCGACGCCCTGCGGGAACGTCTGATCGGCCTGCCTCGCCCTTACGAGGAAGGGGCAAAGGAGCTGGATATCGGCGGCTTCTATCAGAACATCGGCTCGATCGGGCCCGAAGGCGCCCGCGCGCTGTTGCCCTTGCTGTCGGGCATGGTGCGCGCTCAGGATGACGAGCAATGTGCCCGAGGCCTGCGCCTGGTGCTGGCTCGAGCGGTCGGGGCACTGTCAGCCGAGGAAGAAATCCCGGAGGAAATCGACGAGTCGTTGAGCCTGGGAGATCCGGTCGACTATGACACTCAACGGGCGCTGCGCGAGGCGCTTCGGGCGTTGCCCGTAGAACGCGCCGAGCGAGTGGTTTCGCGCACCGCCAATCAGCTCGAGGACCCTTTCCAAGAGCTGACGTTCGCTCGAGCAGGTGCGTCCGAGCTGGCGATGCGGCGTATGGCGCGGTTGATCGCCTCAGGGCGTGAGAACGAAGACATGTGGATGCACCTGGAGTCGCAATCGCTGGAGGTGCTCGGGCCCGACTTCGGATCGCTGCTCGCCGAGGCGCTCAGCGGTGAGACCCTGAGCGACTCGTTTCTGGATCGGATCTCTCACCTGCTGCATCCCGGAGCCTTCGAACGGCTCGAGCAGGTGGGCAGGCAGGGCAGCCTCGATCTGAGGGCCGAGCTCGACTCCTTGGTTCACGAGCTCGGAGGTGAGCGAACGCGGGTCTACGCGCTGTCGGCTGGAGGCGAAGGGGACAAGCTCTCTCGGGTTGGCGGGTTACCCGCGGGGTTCACGCCGGGAGAGGTACCGCGTGTTCGGGGCCGCAGGCTGGTGCACGCGATCACCGTGGACCTCGAGGCGGTTCCTGAGCTTGGGAGTCGCTATCCCGGAGCACGAACGCTGTCCGTATGGGTGCAGGGTTACACGGAGAGCCCCACACGCGCTCAGGCACTGATCACTCGCACCGAGGAGCAGATCGCCGCTGCTCCGAGCGCGGGGGGAACGGAGCTCGAACTCCTGGCGCTCGAAGTTCCTGCGGCGATCTTCGAGGCTGACCCACAGGGACGCGCGGGCTACGCGCGGCAGCTGCTGTATGCCCGCCCAGGCTTTCTGCTGGGAGGGCCGCTCTGGCTGCAGACCGGCGAGCCGGGGCTCAATCCGGAGTTCATCGCCCAGTACGACGAGCGCCTGGCCCCAGGCGCAAACTTCGGCGACGCCGGCATCTGCTACGCGTTCTCAGATCACTGCGAGTGGCAGTGCCACTGACCCAGCGCCAGGCCCTTTCGGGCGTGATCTGGAGGCCTAGCGAACGACCGCGAGCTTGCCGTCCACTCGCGCGATGAACAACGGCATGCCCCAGGACTGCCCATCGATCGGCGCCGCCTGACGCAGCACGGGTTCGCCCGTCTTGGTTCGGGGTTCGACGACCCGATTCTGACAGCACGGCCGCAGCTCGAGCTGGGTGGGGTCGAAGGCTGCCAGCTTCCACGAAGACGGCGCGCTGATCTCTCGGAAGGCGCTGGTGAGCCGAGACGTCGCGTCACCCGGAGCCATGTCGTAGCAGGGCGCGACCTCGTCGAACTTCGGCTTGCTGGCGTCCATGAGCGGCAGGAGGTTCTTCTCGGTCAGGGGAGCGTGGAGGCTCTGGATGAACTGCGTCAGCTCAATCGCGGTCTCTTGAGTTGGAGCGAACGGTTCGGCGCGCTCCCACGACCACTCACCCCACGGTTGGCTCGCTTCGCCCTGCTCGGTCACGGTGTGCGGAAGCTGAAGCGGGTTGTTCGGATCCTCGGGTGGCGGCTCCCACTCGAGCACGATCAGCTCCTCCTCGGCGCCGTCTTCGGGCACCTCGCCCATTTCCCCGCGGCACAAAGCGACGCGCAGGCGCGGAGGCTCGTCGGTCATGTCCCCGGCTGGAGCGACCACCGCCGCCTGCTGTTCGCCCTCGGGCTTGGGCAGCTCCCTGCCGTCGTAGATCGCCACCGTCAGCGTGTTGGTGCCGTTGACCACCCACTCACTGATCGTGGGGTAGGCGATGCAGGCGTAGGCCTGAGTGGCTTGCACGATCGGCGCGCCGTTCAGCACGATCTCGGCGTCGTAGCCGACGATGTTGACGTTCAGATAGAAGACGGGTGTTGCCATGGCGAGGTGAGCAAGACGCTAGCGCACTCAGGCGGCGATTTGGCCAGTCTTGCCCTTGAGCGGCTTCTTCGAGTCGTCCCCGCCGGGGAACTTGCCAGTTCTCCAGTTCTTCTTCGGTTGCATGACGGTCCACTCCTTCGAGATGGACCCCACGAACTTCACGTGGCCGACGACCACGGCTTTCACTCCGGTGAACTCGAGCTTCCAGTCGATGTGGAAGGGCTCGCTGGGGCTGGCCGCACACACCGCTTCGAAGGGGAAGCCGCAAGTGAGCTTGCCCTCGGCCTTCACCCAGTCGGCGCCGAGCGCCGAGCGAATGCCGAGCTCGCCTTGAGGCTTCGCCTCCAGCTTTGACTCCCAAGGTGAGGGGTCATCAGCGGAGGCTTCCTTGCTCGCGCTGATGCGGCAGTCGACGGAGACGTTACCGAAGATCACCGCGGTGATGCCGACGCCGGCGACCTTGAAGCTCGCACCGAAGCTGACCTCGAGCTTCACGGCGAACAGCGTCATCCCGATCTCGAACTTCCACCACTTGTAGACCGACTGGTCTTCCCACTCCTTGTAGCCCCACTCGTAGGACAGGTCGCCCTTGAACAGCTCTAGCTCGAAGATGAACTTCCAGCCGACCTGGGGTTGAAAGTCGTTGATGAAGTTCATCACCGACTGGATCTCGTTCTGGATGTTCACCAGCGCGTTGATGAACTGACCGATGGTCTCGCTGCCTTTGACGTCCTTGCCGTTGCGCTCGAAGGTGAAGCTCGCGGCGACGTCGCGCACCGGGTTGTCGACGGGGTCGACATTCTTCAGCTCGGTGGAGCTCTTGTAGTTGTTGTCCTTGTCGAGGCGCTCCTTGACTGTTTCCTCGAGGCCCTGCTTGCCTTCCTTGACGCTGTAGCTGCGCTCGGTCTCGAGCTTGTCTCCAGACGAAGACTCGGAGGTGGAGCTGGTTTCGCTCTTGCGCAGCAGGGGACTGGCGTTTTCCTTCTCCGTCTTGGATACGGTGGTTCCTGCCTTGTCACCGAGCAGTTGAGCCTTCGATTTGGTGTAGCTCAGCTTCTTCAGCGACGGGATGGTCAGGGACACCTTGTAAGTGTCTGATGGATAGACATCCACCGTCTGCGACAGGCGACCGAAGCCGCGGCTCATGTCGTCCTTCAGGCCGCAAGACTCGACATCCACGCGGTAACG
>JAUILJ010000212.1 GCA_030433055.1 Polyangia bacterium | reverse complement strand
CCAGGTGAACCGCCTGAGCCACTAATTCCTTGCCGCTCCCCGTTTCCCCACGGACAAGCACGCTGGAGTCTGCCTGCGCGACCTTCACCAGGTCGGCGAGGAGGGCCTTCATCCGGCCATCGCAGGTCAAGATGCCATGAAAGTTCACCTCCCCCTCGGCCAACGTGTTGCCACTCTCGGGCTCCAAGAACAACATCCAGCCACGGATTGGGTCCGCCAGAGGCACCGCGCGCACGCGAAGCATCCGAGCTCCACCGTCGAAACTGATGCGGGGAACGCGACCCGTCATCGCGCGCCCTTCGGCCAGCGCTTCCGCGATTGGCCGCTCTCCGGCCTCGCCACACAGCACCTTCGAAGCGAGCGCGCCAACGGGCAGAGCCGAGCCTGCCAACTGCTCGGCGAGCGCTGTCCGCTCTACGATCTTGAGGCGCTCATCCAACACGATCACCGCGCCCGCAGCCTCTTCCAGGGCCAGCTGCATCAACTCGTTTCGACTCACCATGCCACTCTAGTTTGGAGCCTCCGCCGTTCGCCATAAAAGCGGCGCTCGGAGAGCCGGTGCAGCACCCTGCGCGGTTTGTGCTTGGATATCGACGAATCTCGTGTCGGGCCAGTGCTAGGCTCAGCCGGTGAACGTTCCCGCGCACCCCTCGGCAACCTGTGTGGTGCTCCGAGGCGCCGCGCAAGGCGCTCTGGAGGTCCTGCTGCTCCAGCGAAACTCGCGCCTGAGCTTTCACGGTGGAGCGTGGGTGTTCCCGGGCGGCCGAGTGGACGCGGTGGACGGGGGCGAAGATGAGCTCGAGCGCGCCAGAAGCGCCGCCTGCCGTGAAACGCTGGAGGAGGCGGGCCTCGAGCTCAGCCCGCGAGACCTCGCAGTGGACGCACACTGGGTTACCCCGGAGGGGCGTCCCAAGCGCTTTCGCACCTGGTTCTTCTGGGCGGCGGCGCCGAGCCATCGGGTGCAGGTGGATGGCGGCGAGGTGCTGCGCCACCGCTGGCTGTCCCCGGCTGCCGCGCTGGCGCTCCATCGGGCTCACGAGCTCGAGCTCCCACCTCCTACCTTCGTCACCCTGGCGAAGCTCCTTCCATACGATCACTTCCGCGAGGCAATCGACAGTCTGAGCGCTCGTTCGCCTGAGTACTTTACCCCACGCCCAGTGGCAGACTCGACCGGGATCGTCTCGCTCTACGAGGGTGACGCGGGCTACGAGTCTGGAGACGTTCACGCGAGCGGAGCGCGTCGCCGGTTACTCATGCCCACCCGGGGGCCCTGGCGCTACGAGCTGCAAAGCTGAGTGCACCGCACGCACTCGGCTCGTGATGCGTCACTCGTTCGAGTCGTACTGGAGCGGGTCGATCTCGAGCAGCGTGGGCTGCTTCTCGCGAGCTTCATCGTGATCGTACTGGAGCGGATCGATCTCGAGCAGCGTGGGCTGCATGGAACGCGGGGGCTCACCATCGCTCTCGCCGTCCCAAGCGAAGTCGATGTCGTCGGTGTCGGGTGGTTGCGACACAGGGGTCTCCGGGGCCCGGCGACGGGTACCGCTCGCACGGTCCGCGCTCGCCCTTGGCTTACGCACTGCTTTCCTCGAGGTCGCCATCCTGAACACCGGTCGTCAGGTCGAAAGCGTACTTTGTTGGGCTACGCCTGGCTAGCTTCGCGACAATCGGCGCCACTCGCCTGTCGAGTCAGGGTGACGCAAGGGCTCGCAATCCTCGGGCGTCGAGCGGTGCCGGGGGCTCCGCATCGACCTACTCTCAGGCATCTGAGAGAAATTCTTTGACCAGCGGGTGGAGCACGTCGGGCAGCTCGAACTGAGGCACGTGTCCGCAGTCGCGCAGCACGACGGAGCGCGCGGCGGGTAACGCCTCCTCGACGTGCTTGGAGAAACCGCTGGGTACCAGCACATCGCGATCTCCCCAGACGAAGAGCGCTGGGGGCTCGAGACGCCGGAGCCGCTCCCAGAAGCCTCGGTCACCCCAGGGGTTGTCCAAATAGATTTGCCGTGCGGCACTGAAGAGCGCGATGCGGCCACGCCGCGTGGAGAACACTCGAAAGAACTCGTCCGCTGCGGCGTCGAACCACGGCGCTGGCACGCGATCCGGCTTGGAGAAGATCTGCTGCATCACCCCCATCACCAGGCTACGAGGGACGCGAATGGGTAGCGCCCCTAGTTCCGGGCGGATCACTTTGACCAGCGGCACCAGCTGACGCAGCTTGCGGAAGGCGACCGCGGGACAGTAGAGCGCGAGTTTTCCAACACGCTCGGGGTAGCGCAGCCCTACCTCGATCGAGATGCGCCCTCCCATGGAGTTGCCGATCAGGTGCGCACGCTCGATCCCCAGGCTGTCCAGGAGCTGGACCACCCACTTGGCGAAAAACTCCGCGTCATAGTCGATGAAGGGCTTCGCGGTCTCGCCGAAACCCGGCAGGTCCGGCACGAGCACACGTCGGTCCCCAGCGAGGGGGGGCAGCGTCGGGAGCATCGAGGCACCGGTCGCGCTCAGCCCATGCAGCAGCAGGACCGGCAGGCGGTCTCCTTCCCCGGCCTCGAGCAGGAACGTGTCGATGCCCCCAGCCGTCACTCGGCGAGGCCGCGAATAGGTCACCTTGCGCGGCCCCTTGAGCAACACCTCCAGCTTGAGGGCCAGCGCGATGGATCCGCGCACGCGTACGAAGCCCTTGAGCCACAGATCGACGCCAGAGTGTTCCCCCTCCAGCAACTCGGCCAGGGTCAGGGCGTCCGCGTAGACCGTCGCATCAGGGCGGCGTGTGGGGCCCGGCTCGACGACTACCCGGGAGCCCTTGCTCCTGATGGTCCAGCTACCAACGCCACCCGCTTCGAGCACCAGGCGCTTGCCCGCATCCTCGGGGAAGGGCCAGTGGGTCACCAAGCCATCCCTCAACGCCTGGTCGATGCGCTGTCGCACCCGCGCGCTCTGCAGGGCCGCCAGAGTCATGCTTTCGACTTAGTACGTAACCTCGCCCGAGCACCAAAAACCCGTGAGCGAGCGGCTGCCAATGCACTTCGGCCCGCCTCTCCCCCTGAAAACCTGATGCGGGTGGAGTTCCGCTCCAGCGATCTCGATGCGGATTGACGCAGGCGGGATTCGCTTTCATAAGTGAGCCGCTACTTACTAACCGCAGCCCCGCGGAGACTAGATTCATGGTTCGACCTCGCCAGATCAGTGACGAGGCCATCCTCGACGGAGCGCGGGAGTGCTTCCTCGAGCATGGTCCCGGAGTGTCCACCGTCGCCATCGCCCAGCGTCTGGGAGTGAGCCAGGGCGTCTTGTTTCAGCGCTTCGGAACGAAGAACGAGCTGATGCTCGCGGCGCTCGCTCCGCTGGAGCGGCCGCGTTGGACGGCAGAGCTGGAGCAGGGGCCAGACGCGCGCGCGCTCCCGGAGCAGCTGCGGGAGATCGCCAGCGCGGCGACGGACTTCTTCGAAGAGATCGTGCCGAAAGTGGCTGTGTTGCGCGGCGCCGGCATCGAACCCCGCAGCGTGTTTCGGGACTCGGACCTGCCCGCGCCCGTGGTCGCTCAGCGGCGGCTAGCCGCGTGGCTGCGTCACGCCTTGGCCCAACGTCGGGTTCGGGCCTGCGATCCCGACGCGGTCGCGCTGATGTTTCTGGGGTCGCTGCAGATCCGCCCCTTCTTGGCCCACGTGGCACGTGATATCGGCCCCGAACGCGAAACGTATCTCGATCACTTGGTCGAGAACCTCTGGCGGATGATCGCACCGGACTCCAAGGACCCCGCTGATGACTGAATCCATTCCGCAGCCGGCGGAGCACCCCACGAAGCAGCGGGTGATCGGCTGCCTGGTGATCCCGATGGCGATCATCCTGAGTTCCGTGAGCGGGTTCGTGGCTCTGTCCAAGCTGCGACAATCCGCGGCGCGCGAGAAGCCGCCGCCGCAGGTCCCATTGGTGCAGGTAGTACAATCCCGCACGGAAACACTTCCGGCTCACGTCTCGGCGACCGGCACGGTGGAAGCTGCGAAGGAAATGGTGCTCAGCCCAGAGGTCACGGGGCGGGTCGTGTACGTCTCGCCCAATCTGGTCACCGGCGGCCGAGTCAAGCAAGGCGAGACTCTGCTACGCATCGACGGCAGCACATACGCCCTGCAAGCGCGGCAACAGAAGAGCATCGTGCGGCGCGCGGAGGCGGACATGAAGCTCGAGCAGGGCCGCCAGGAAATCGCCAAGGAAGAGTGGGGCCTGGTGGGCGATGGACGCCCCGCGGAGGAGGCCCAGCTCGCGCTGCGCAAGCCGCAAATGGACGCGGTGAAATGGGGCCTGGACTCGGCGAAGACCAATCTCAAGCAGGCTCAGCTGAACCTCTCGCGTACGACGATTCGCGCGCCCATGAACGCCATCGTCGTCTCGGAGCACGTGGAGAAGGGCCAAGTCGTCGCCCCGGGGATCCAGATTGGCTCGCTGATGGGTGTCGAGCAATTCTGGGTGCGAGTGAGTGTGCCCGTGTCCCGCCTCGACGACATCGAGATCCCGGGCCTGCACGGGGACGTGGGGTCCGACGCCCGGGTGGTTCAGCGGCTGGGCGGCGAGCGCAGCCTGGAGCGCAAGGGTCGTGTGCTCCGGCTCTTGGGGCAGCTCGACGTCAAGACGCGCACGGCGCAGCTGCTGATTGTGGTGGACGCCCCGCTGGAGAAGCCGGACGCCGGTTCGCCGGTGCCGATTCTGCCAGGGGCTTACGTGGAGGTCGATATACTCGGGCGCCCGATGCAGGGTGTGACCAAGCTCCCCCGCAGCGCGCTGACCGGTGGCGATTCCGTGTGGATTGTTGATCGGGAGAACCGCCTGGCGCGGCGCAAGGTCGAGGTGCGCTGGAGCGGGGACACCGACGTCTACGTCGGCGGCGAGATCAAGGACGGCGACCGCGTCGTCATCAGCCCGATGGCGCTCCCGCTTCCAGGCCAGCAGGTGAAGATCGAGGGCGCGCCCGAGGCCAAGCCCGAGGGCAAGCCAGCGCCGAGCGCGGGCCCAGAGGGCAAGGAATGAGCGGCGGATCGGGAGGAGGGGGTGAGGAGCGGCGAAACACGCCGGTCGACGACTTCATCCCTCCGGAAACAGCTCCAGAAGTCCCTGGACCAGCCCCGAACGACGAAGCCACGAGCGACCCCGAGGAGCACCAGCTCACGGCCGAGGAGCTGAAGGGCCCCATCGCCTGGATGGCGCGCAATCACGTAGCAGCCAACCTGCTGATGCTGATTTCCATCCTGTCAGGCCTGATCGGAGCATTCTTCGTCAAGCAGGAGGTGTTCCCCGAGTTCGATCTCGACGTGGTGCGGGTCACCGTGCCTTACCCAGGCGCGAGCCCGACCGAGGTGGAGCAGGGCATCGTACTGGCGGTTGAAGAGGAGCTGCGGGGCATCGACGGCGTCAAGCGCGTCACCTCCAGCGCCTCCGAAGGCAGCGGCACGGTGGTCGCCGAGCTCAACCTCGGAGTCGACCAGAACTCCGTACTCGCCGACATAAAAGGCGCGGTCGACCGCATTCAATCTTTCCCCGAGGATTCGGAGAAGCCCACGGTCAAGCTCGAGATCCGTCGCCGCAGCGTGATCGAGATGGTGATCGCTGGCGACCTGAAGCGCACCGAACTGCACGCAGTCGGTGAACGGGCTCGGGAACGCATCCTCGACAGCTCTGACGTGACCCAGGTCGAGCTCGGCCAGGTGCCCCCACTCGAGGTCGCCATCGAGATCCCCCGCGAAACGCTCGAGAGCTACGGCCTGAGCCTGCCCGAGATCGCGCAACAGGTCGCAGCCCTCTCGCTGGAGCTACCCGGAGGCGAGCTGGAGACCAAGGGCGGCGAGCTACTGGTACGCGTGTCGGACCGTCGGCTCAGCGTGACAGACTTCGAGGACCTCAAGCTCCGGGGTACCAAGGAGGGCTACACCATCCGCCTGGGCGACATCGCGACGATCACCGATGGCTTCCGCGATACGGATCAAGAGGCCTACTACGACGGCAAGCCCGCCCTCACGCTGACCGCCTACCGCACCGGAGACGAAACACCGAAGAAGGTCGCAGGCGCGGTGCTCAGCTCGCTTGAAGAGCTGAAGCAGGACCTTCCGCCGGGGGTGAGCGTCCACGTCCTCGACGACGACTCAGAGACGCTCAACGCACGCCTCAACCTGTTGAAAGGGAACGCGTTTCAGGGCTTCATCCTGGTGCTGATCATCCTGGCCTTGTTCCTGAAGCTGAGGCTCGCAGGATGGGTTTCCCTGGGGATCCCCATCTCGTTTTTGGGCGCGTTGGCCATGATGCCAGTCCTCGGGATCTCGGTGAACATGGTCACGAGCTTCGCGTTCATCGTCACCCTGGGCATGTTGGTGGACGACGCCATCGTCGTCGGCGAAAACATCTACACCAAGCAGCAACAAGGCGTGCCGCCGATGAAGGCCGCCATCGTCGGCGCGAAGGAGATGGCCGTGCCGGTCACCTTCGCGATCTTGACCACGGTCGCTGCCTTCGCTCCGCTGTATTTCGTGCCCGGGGTGATGGGGAAGATCTTCCGCTTCATCCCCATCATCGTGTGCATGACCCTGGCGTTCTCGCTCATCGAGTCGTTCTTCGTGCTGCCGTCTCACCTCAGCAGCCGCCCGGGCAAGCCGCTATCGCGGCGCGTGGATCGCGGCCAGCAGTGGGTGTCGAAGAAGCTCGAGTGGTTGATCGAGCGCACCTATCGCCCGGTGGTCACGACCGCGCTCAACCACCGTTACATCGCCGTGGCGTGCGGCATTGGCGCACTGATCCTCACCGTTGGCCTCCTGAGGGCAGGCCTCGTCCCGTTCAGCTTCTTCCCGAAGCTCGAAGGCAACAAGGTCACCGCGTTCGCGCGTCTCCCTTACGGTGCCCCGGAGGAAGCTCGAGCACGGGTCCGCGAGCAGCTCGAGAAGAGCGCCGAAGAGACGATCAAGCAGCTGGGCGGCCGAGAACACGTGATCGGAGTCTACACCCGGCTCGGAGAAGGGCCCGAGGTGCGGGGCGGCGCCCAGGAGTCCAGCGGCAACCTGGTCACCATCGACGTGAACCTCGTGCCCAGCGACAAACGCAGCTTCTCCTCGAACGCGTTCGCGGCCGCCTGGAGCAAAGCCACTCCGGCAATCGCCGGCGTCGAAGCGCTGACGTTCAACGGCGGTAGTGGCCCCGGCGCAGGCCAGGCGCTCAACGTTCAGCTGTCCCATAGCGACACTCGCGTACTCGAGCGCGCGTCGACCGACCTGACGGAGTCACTGAAGGCCTTCAAGGATCTGAACAGCATTCAGAACACCTATGCCGCAGGGAAACCTCAGTTGGACTTCCACCTGCTGCCTGCGGCGCAGACCCTCGGGCTGACCGCTGGTGACGTAGCACGCCAGCTGCGCGGCGCGTTCTTCGGCGCAGAAGCGCTGAGAGAGCAACGAGGGCGCAACGAACTGCGGGTGATGGTGCGCTTGCCCGCGGAGCAGCGCTCCAGCGAGTACGACCTGGAGAAGCTGCTGATCAAGACGCCCGAAGGGGGCAACGTCCCCCTCTCCCACGTGGCGAGCTTCGATCGGAGCCGGGCGCCCACCTCGATCAACCGCGAGGACGGGCGGCGCATCGTGAACGTCACCGCCGAGCTCGCCCCAGGCGTGCGCTCGGTGGAGAACGTGCTCAGCGCACTCGACAAGGACGTGTACCCGGACCTCCAGGCTCGCTACCCGGGGCTGCGAGTGGACAGCGCTGGTCAGCAACGGAGTCAGGCCGAAGCCTTCGATAGCCTGAAACGGAACTTCTTCCTGTCGATGCTGGCGATCTACGTGCTGCTCGCCATCCCCTTCCGCTCCTACTTTCAGCCCATCATCGTGATGAGCGTGATCCCGTTCGGCTTCGTCGGCGCGGTGCTGGGTCACCTGATCATGGGCTACGAGCTGTCCATCAGTAGCATGTTCGGCTTGATCGCCCTCTCAGGCGTGGTCGTGAACGACTCACTGGTGTTGGTGCACGCCACCAACGAATTTCGTGCCGGTGGCATGCCCGCATTCCAGGCCATGGTGGAGGCCGGGGTGCGGCGTTTCCGTCCGATCCTCCTCACCTCGGTCACGACCGCAGGTGGCCTCCTGCCGATGATCACCGAGACGGATCGACAAGCGCGATTCCTGATCCCCATGGCCATCAGCCTCGGCTTTGGCATCTTGGTGGCCACGGTCATCGTGCTGGTGCTGGTGCCTTCGCTCTACCTGATCCTCGAAGACGTGCGCGCGTTCTACTTCGGCCCCGAGCGGCCCAAGACGAAGCTCAAGCCTTCTCCCGCCGAATAGCCCTGGTCGCGCCTCTCGGCACCTCGTGCTAAGCAGCGCCCCCCGGCGTGCTACGGCGGAGGCGCTCATGACCAAGCTCGAACAAGAAATCCAGAAGCGGCGTACGTTCGCCATCATCAGCCACCCAGACGCCGGCAAGACGACGCTCACCGAGAAGCTCCTGCTGTTCGGCGGAGCGATCCAGATGGCCGGCGCAGTCAAGGCCCGCGGTGAGCAGCGCCGCGCCCGCTCGGACTGGATGAAGGTGGAGCGCGAACGGGGGATCTCCGTGACCTCGGCGGCAATGACGTTCGACTACGGGGACAAGACGTTCAACCTGCTGGATACGCCGGGCCACGAAGACTTCAGCGAGGACACCTACCGCACGCTGACGGCGGTCGACTCGGCGGTGATGGTGCTCGACGCCGCCAAGGGCATCGAGACTCAGACCCGCAAGCTGTTCGAGGTGTGTCGCCTGCGGGACATGCCCATCACCACCTTCATCAACAAGCTCGATCGCGAAGCGCGCGACGTGATCGAGTTGCTCGACGAGGTCGAGCAGGATCTCCAGCTCGAGGTGACCCCGGTCACCTGGCCCATCGGGATGGGCGATCGCTTCGCGGGGTACTACGACATCATCGCCGACCGCATCGTGCTGATGGACAAGACCGCGCGCGCGGTGGCTAGCGAAGGCAAGGCCATCCAGGGCCTGGGGAACCCCGAGGCAGACAAGCTGCTGGACGAGGCCGTGCTCGCGCGGCTCCGCGAGGAAGTGGAGATGGCGAAGGGGCTGTGCAAGCCGTTCGAGCTCGAGGCGTACCTCGAGGGCAACCTCACACCGGTCTTCTGCGGCAGCGCCCTGGTCAACTTCGGTGTGCGCGCGTTGCTCGACGGCCTGGCGCACCACGCACCGAGCCCTCGGCCGCAGCCAACCAAGTCTCGCGCGGTCGAGCCAAGCGAGTCCAAGGTCAGCGCCTTCGTGTTCAAGATCCAGGCGAACATGGACCCGAAGCACCGCGACCGCATCGCTTTCGTGCGGATCTGCTCGGGGCACTTCGAGCGGGGCGCCAAGCTCAAGCACGCCCGCACCGGGAAGGTGATGGCCATCCACAACCCCCTGACCTTCCTGGGGCAAGACCGAGAGATCGCCGAAGAGGCCTGGCCAGGCGACATCATCGGCGTCCCGAACCACGGTAACCTACGCATCGGCGACACGCTCACCGAGGGCGAGGACATCGTGTTCACGGGAGTGCCGAGCTTCGCTCCTGAGCTGCTGCAGTCGGTGCGCGCGGAAGACCCCATGCGCAGCAAGCACCTCGGCCGAGCGCTCCTCCAGCTGGCAGAGGAAGGCGCCGCGCGAGTCTTCAAGACCACGATCGGTGGCAACTGGATCGTCGGTGTCGTCGGTTCTTTGCAGTTCGACGTACTCGCAGATCGCATCCGTACGGAATACGAGATCCCGGTGCGCTTCGAAGGGACGGCCCTGCACACGGCGCGCTGGGTGGAGTGTGATGACTTCCTCGAGCTGAAGCGCTTCATCGACGCGAATCGCGGCGCGGGCGCCGAGGACCACGACAACGCGCCGGTCTTCCTGGCTCGCAACAACTGGCACCTCGAGACGACCGAGAAAGAGTGGCCAAAGATCCGCTTCCTGAAGACCAAAGAACAGACCTAGGCCCCAGACGCCGCGCCCGGTGTACACTCGTGAGCTTCGATGCCTCGCGCTTACAACTCCGTCACGCGGCAGACACTGCACTACTTGATCCGGCCGCACACGGAGCTTCCGACCGAACCGGTCGGTGGCCCAGCCGCGTGGCGTGGCGACGAGCTCGCGTCACGCGAAGACTGGCTGACGCAGCTCACTCCCGAAGACATCGAGGAGCTGCAGTCGGCT
>JAUILJ010000211.1 GCA_030433055.1 Polyangia bacterium | reverse complement strand
ACTGGGCGGCCACCCGCCAATGCTGCTGCGATGCTCGCGCCACTGGAGGTGCCGATGTAGAAATCGAACTCGTTGGCGTCGAGGCCATCCACGGCGTCTTCCAGGGCCGCGAGCGCTCCCATCTGGTACATGGCTCCGGTTGCGCCGCCTCCAGGCAAGCACAACGCGACGCGGGGCTCTTTTCCGTTAGGCATCGTTCGTCCTTCTCAGCAGCGTCAACGGCCGCGCAGGTGAGCAACGACCCCGCGCTTGACCACGGTATCTGCGAGCCAATTGTCTGACGAGTCGCGGTAGTCGAGGGTGTAGTGCAAGCCGCGGCTCTCGTGACGGCTCGCGGCCGAACCGATGATCAGCTCAGCGACGCACTGGATGTTGCGCAGCTCGAGCAGGTCGCGGGTCACGAGGTGCTTCCAGTAGTACTCGCGGATCTCCTCCTCGAGGAGGGAGACGCGGCGCGCCGCACGACGCAGCCGAGCGTTGGTACGCACGATGCCCACGTAATTCCACATCAGCCGCCTGAGCTCCTCCCAGTTCTGGCTCACCACGACCGCCTCGTCGCTGGCCACGGCAGAGCCGATTTCCCAGTCCGGCACCTCCGGTCGAGGCTCCTTGCGCAGCATCTCTATCTCCGTGCCGAGCTTGTCCGCCGCGCGCCTCCCGAAGACCAAGCCTTCGAGCAGGGAGTTGGACGCCAGGCGGTTCGCGCCGTGCAGCCCGGTGCAAGACGTCTCACCGATCACCCACAGCCCTGGCAAGCTGGACCGCCCGTGGAGGTTACTGGTCACGCCGCCGCACATGTAGTGGGCCGCGGGCACCACGGGGATGGGCTCCGCGGTGATGTCGATACCGAACTTCAAGCAGCGCTCGTAGATGGTCGGGAAGCGGTCTTTGACGAAGCTCGCCGGCTTGTGGGTGATATCGAGGTGTACGAACTCGTACCCGCCGCGCTTCATCTCGTAGTCGATGGCCCGAGCGACGACATCGCGCGGCGCGAGGTCCGCCATGTCGTGGTGTTTCTGCATGAAGGGCTCGCCACCGGGCAGTCGCAGGGTGGCGCCCTCGCCGCGCAACGTCTCGCTGATCAGGAAGTTCTTTGCCTGAGGGTGGAACAGGCAGGTCGGGTGAAACTGGTAGAACTCCATGTTCGCGACCTCGGCGCCGGCGCGAAATGCCATCGCCACGCCGTCTCCGGTCGCGACATCGGGGTTCGATGTGTAGAGGTAGACCTTCCCAGCTCCGCCCGTTGCCAGGATCGTGGCCCGTGCCATTACCGTGTGGATCTGGCTAGCCTGCTCATCCAGAACGTAGGCGCCCACGCAGCGATCCGGCCCTCCGAAATCGCTGAGGGTGATCAGGTCGACCCCCATGTGCCAGTCGAGGAAGCGGATGTTCGGGTGAGCCTTGGCGCTCTCCCACAGAGCGCGCTGGATTTCTCGCCCTGTCGCGTCCCCGGCGTGGACCACTCGCCGCTCCGTGTGCCCGCCCTCGCGCCCGAGGTCGAGCTCTCCGTCGTCACCAGCGTCGAAGGTGGCTCCGAGATCCATCAACCAGCGCATGGCGCCGGGCGCCTCCTCCACACACAGATCGACGACGACCTGGTGACACAGGCCCGCGCCGGCAACCAACGTGTCGTCCACGTGGCGCTCGAAGGAGTCCTCGGGGGAGAGCACTGCGGCGACTCCGCCCTGCGCCCAGCTGGTCGCGGTATCGCTGACCCCCCGCTTCGTCACCACCAGCACCTCGCCGTGCTCGGCAGCGCGCAGCGCAAAGCTCAAACCAGC
The DNA here is from genome assembly GCA_030433055.1 of Polyangia bacterium. GTDB lineage: Bacteria > Myxococcota_A > Polyangia > Polyangiales > Polyangiaceae > JAHBVY01. Next base: position 8,412 of record JAUILJ010000211.1, on the reverse strand, counting down.
TACACCACTGCCCAGCACCAGGAAGTCGGTCGTCATCGTCATGGGAGGCTCTCTGCCTACCACCAATCGCCACCGCCGCCGAAGGGCTGAAGAGCAGCCTCGGTCCACCGCCGTCTCGCTCCCTCGCCTTCCGGTTGCGGATCCGCGCGCACTATTGAGTCAAACTCCACAAGCCGTGGAGTGGTTCAACGCAAAGGCGGCCCAGGCGGGCCGCTTCATAGAACCTGTTTCAGAAATTTTCTACTGATCTCAAATAGTTCTGGAACGCGGTCGGACCGGACGAGCCAGGCGGCCGCCCGCGACACGCTGGCAATTGACGGGGCGACCTGCGAACGGTACGCATCCTCGCGCCCCCGCCTGCCTGGCGGCCGCGGACTCCTCGGAGCCACGAGCCGATCAGCCAGCGGGAGCTCTCCTCGCCGCCTCGGTGGCGAACAACCCATCCCAAACGTTCCGCCACTTCGGCGCGAACCTCATGAGGAGGTCTCTGTCGTGAAGATCCTCGTCGCGATCAAGCGGGTCGCGGACCCCGATAACGCCAACAAGGTGAAGCCTGCGGGCGACAAGGTGGATACCACCGGCCTCGAGTGGAAGCTCAATCCCTTCGATGAGTACGCCCTCGAAACTGCGCTGCGCCTGACTGAAGACGGCAAGAACAACAAGGTGCGCAAGGGCGAGGTCGTGGTCGTCACCATCGGACCCAAGGACACGGAAACGCAGCTGCGTTCCGCTCTCGCCACGGGTGCCGATCGGGCGATCCGCATCGATGCCGAAGACGCAAACCTGGACGGCCGCCTGGTGGCGCGCGCGCTGAAGAGCGTCGTGGACGCCGAGAAACCGGACGTCGTGCTCCTGGGTAAGCAGGTCGTCGATGGCGACAGCAACTCCGTGGGTCAGATGCTCGCCGAGCTGTTGGATTTCCCCATGGCAACCTTTGCGGCTACCATCAAGGAGGAGGCTGACGGCAAGCTCCTGGTTGGTCGTGAGGTGGACGGCGGCGTGCTGTCGCTGCGTCTCACCCCCCCCTGCTTGGTCACGGTCGACCTGCGCATCGTGGCTCCCACGAGCGTGTTGTCCAAGCACACCGCCGACTCGTTCAAGTACGCCCACGAGGGCGTGCGTTTCGCTCCGCTACCCGCGATCATGAAGGCGAAGAAGAAGCCCCTCGACGTCAAGGCGCTGGCCGACGTGGCAGGCGGCGTCGAGAACGCCTCCAGCTACGGTGGCTTCGAGCCGCCGCCCGCCCGCGCAGCCGGCGTGAAGGTCGCGGACGTCGCAGAACTCGTAACCAAGCTGGCCTCCGAGGCCAAGGCGATCTGAGAGGAGTCCCACGATGACTGATGTTCTCGTTGTTGCAGAAGTCGAGGGCGGCAAGGTCAAGAAGACCACGCTCAGCGCCATCACCATGGCCAAGCAGGCAGGCAGCTCATTCAGCATCCTCGCCATCGGCGGCCCCGGCACCAAAGCGGCCGCGGGCGAGCTGACCGGCTACGGCGCGGCGAAGGTGCTGGTATGCGAAGACGCCTCCCTGGCTAACTATGTCGCCGAGCACTACGCGCCCACCGTGGCCGAGGTCGGCAAGGCCTTCGGGCTGGTGTGCGCCACGGCGTCCACCTTCGGCAAGGACCTGATCCCGCGCGTGGCAGCCAAGCTGGACGCGAGCTACGCAGGTGACTGCTCAGGCGTGAAGCAGGACGGTGGAAAGATCGTCTACAAGCGCCCGATGTTCGCTGGCAACGCCTTCGGCTACGCCACCCTCAGCACTCCGATTCAGACCGCTACCGCGCGGCAATCGGAGTTCGAGGCGGCGCAGGCGAGCGGTGGATCTTCCCCGCTGGAAGACGTGGCCAAGGTGGCGCCCGGCGCTGCCGCGAGCCGCGTTGAGTTCGTGTCTCTGGACGCCGTGAAGAGCGACCGCCCGGAGCTGACGGACGCCTCGGTCATCGTCTCTGGCGGTCGTGCGTTGAAGGAGAAGTTCTTCGACGTGCTCGAGCCGCTGGCCGACGTGCTGGGCAGCGCACTCGGCGCCAGCCGCGCGGCGTGCGACGCGGGCTACTGCCCCGGCGACTTCCAGGTCGGACAAACCGGCAAGATCGTCGCTCCGAAGCTGTACTTCGCGATCGGCATCTCCGGTGCCATCCAGCACATCGCTGGCATGAAGGGCAGCAAGACGATCGTGGCCATCAACAAGGACCCCGACGCGCCGATCTTCCAGATCGCCGACTACGGGCTGGTCGCTGACCTGTTCGTGGCCGTACCCGAGCTGGTGGAGAAGCTCAAGGCACACAAGGCCGCCAGCTGATCCTCTGTAGGGCCTGAATGCAAGACGGGCGTTGCCGCAAGGCAACGCCCGTCTCGCTTTTTGTACAGACAGCGCTCGACGACCTCGGTCAAGAGTGGAGTGGTAGCGCGCTCCCTGCTTCGCAGCCGGGAGTTAGTGGACATCGCAGCTGGCGGATACAGACCACCAGGAAGGTTAACGCCACAACTACGCTGCAGGAAACACAGCGGCGAGTTCGAAGGAGAACATCGCGAGAGAGAAAGCAATCTTGAGGGCCGTTCGGCAGTTCCTCGACCAACGGCGTCACCGGGAGCCCGGACTCACTGCGGGCATCATTGCCCCGCAGCCCGGCCTGAACTGGTGCAACCTCCACTGCGAACCGCGCTTCGTCGGGGCGACTTCAACCCCGTGACGCGGACAGCTGGCATCCAGCGCCAGCCCTGAGGGTAGTAAACGCGAGCACGCGCTTGAGCGAAAACTTCGCTTTCACATCTGCGGCGACCGTGCGGATCGATCCGGTGATAGCCCCACCACAATCATTTAGCTAGGCTTGTCTCCATGAGCAATGGGATGAGCCGCGCAGCCTTCCTCGTTTTCGCACTGGCCGGGGCCGCATGTAGCGACGACGGGGGAACGAACATCGGGACCGGCGGTACTGGTGGCAGCGGCGGGACCACCAGCGCCGGGAGCGGGGGAAACGGAGGAACCGGCGCGACCGGCGGCAACGGGAACGGCGGAGCTGGAGGCAACGCAACCGGAGGCACTGCGGGTGTGACAACCGGAGGCACTGCGGGTGTGACAACCGGAGGCACTGCGGGTGTGACAACCGGAGGCACTGCAGGTGTGGCAACCGGAGGCACTGCAGGTGTGGCAACCGGAGGCACTGCGGGGACGGGGGGCACCACCACCAGTGAGATCGCCGAGTGCTGTGCGCCGGGGAGCCGCAACATCAGCGGGCTATGTTTCCCCGAGGGCATCGTGTGTGGCTCGATGTTCTGTGGAAATCGCCCCCACACCAAGACGGAATGTGGAGCCGGCGCGTGTAGCTACGTGTGTCGAGACGGCTACGGCGACTGCGACGGCAGAGCGGACAACGGGTGCGAGACGAAGCTCGTCGACCCAGCGCATTGTGGAAGCTGCGGCACGTCTTGCCAGCCGGGGGACCTATGCTCCGAGGGCGCTGGTTGTGTGGCGGCCTGTACACCCCCTGAAACTCAGTGTGGTGACAGCTGTGTCAATACCAACAGTTCCGCTCTCGCTTGCAACGGTTGCGGTGGTTGCTCGGCCCCCGATCACGCGAGCCCTGTCTGTGGCCTTTCTGGCTGTGATTTCGTGTGCGACGATGGGTACGACCGTTGCGGTCCGGAGTGCGTGGACACACAGATCGACCCCAACAGCTGTGGTGCTTGCGGACAGAACTGCGCTGCGCTTCCCGGCGGTCTCGCACGCTGTGTCGCGGGCCAGTGCGAGCAGCTGTGCGCACCAGGTTTCGCGCTGTGCAATGGCTTCTGTCTCGATCCGAGAACGGACTCGTCAGCCTGTGGCGGATGCAATCAACCGTGCAACGGTGTTTGCGTTGGAGGCATTTGCGAATCGAGCTTCGACCCAGTGGTCGTCGCCGGTGCAACTGGCGATGGACTGATGTACGACGCTGGCAATCTATTTTGGTTGGACGGACAGAAAATCATGATGGCCGCCGCTACCGGAGGCACGGCAATCACCCTGGCTTCGGGACAGGTAGCTGTCGGCAGCCTATATCCCCACGGTAACTACGTCTACTACTACACCAGCGATTCGATTCGGCGCGTAGCGCTCACTGGTAGCGCTCCTGAACTGTTGTCCGCTACGTCCTCTCCCAGCCTCCTCGCTGTCGGAGATTTCGGCCTTTTCTGGACAGAGAGCGCTGGCGGTACGGTCTTCAAGACCCCACTTTCGGGAGGCACGAAGTCAGCCTTCTACACGGCCCCCGAGGGCAAGATCGCTCACCTTGAGTTGTCACCCGACGGCCGGAAGCTATTTGTACTAGCGTCACCCTCCGGTTCCCGGGATCTACTCCGGGTAGTCGACGCTCAGAGCGCAACTACCCAAGACTTCCGTGACTTGAGTGCAACGACCACCAGCATCGCGACGGGCGAGCGCAGCCTTTTCGTCGGGACGAACTCCACGCGACAAGTCCACTCCTACGATCCTGTCACAGGCCAGCTACGACACCTGAAAGTGCACGATGGAACTCCGGAGGTCGGTGAGACGGCGGACGATTGGGTCTACTACAGGGTTCCAGACGTGTTCTCCGCGGGCTACTCATTCGCCCGACTCCACGCTTGCGGATACTACACCAACCTCAACTCCACGACGTCGTATGTATCGGTGCCCGCCGTGGGTCCCGATTACTATTACTATATCGATACGTCGGGGGTCGTACGGCGACCGCGGTAGCCTAGTTGTTTCCCAGGAGCCACTGAACGGTGCAGCGGCCATCGTCGCAGATCGCTTCGGCGTAGTCGGGTGGCTGGGGCGCGCACTCGGGGCACCCCTGCCCGCTGCCACACACGACCCTCTCGATTGCCGAGTAGTCGCTCACCGCAACAAGGTGCTCAGCGTCTTGGGCGCCGCCGCACTCACAGCACTCGTTGGTTCGCAGGTGGCACTCGTTGCTGTCGGTGCACTCGGTGGCTGGGGTCGCGAGCAGGTCCACGACTGCACATCGGCCCGCACTGCAGGTAGCCACCAGGTTGGCGTCAGTCGGCATGTAGCAGTCGGCGCAGCCCATGTCCCCGCAGGTCCAGTTCTGATAGACGGGCGCCGAGGCCTTGTTGACGGCGACCGAGTCCGTTCGGGTCGCCGCGCCACAGCTTCCGCAGCAGCTGGCGGGGATCACCACACAGTCGCTCGGCACCTTGCAGGTAGAGAAGTCGTCGCCTCCACTCCCGCCGCTGCCCGCACTGCCAGAGCTGCCGCCGCTACCGCCCGTCACGCCGCTGCCTCCCGTGGCCCCACTGCCGGCGTTGCCGCCATTGCCTGAGCCCGCCGAGCCTCCGCTCGACCCGCCATCGGAGGCCGAGCCACCGCACGCCACACACATCATCAGGCCAACCAGCCAAAGTCCTCGCACGTTCATTCTCCTATCAATCGAGAGCCCACTCCGCGATGCAGTGCCCGTCCGCCCCGCAGTATGCGTGGGCGCGATCCGGAGGCGTGTCCACGCAGGGATCGCAAGCTTCATCGGGGTCACACACCAGGCTTGGGTAGCTGCTCATCACGTTGACCGCTATCAGGTGCTCGATGTCTTGAGCGCCGCCACAGTTGCAGCACTGATTGGTGCGCAGCACGCAGTCTTCGTTTCGCTCACACGCCGTGCTGGGGTGCTGCAGCAAGTCGATCAGTTCGCAATTCCCCGCGGAACATGTGGCGACCAGGGTTGGATCTCGGGGCATGTCGCACCCAGGGCAAGCGGTCTCCGAGCACAGCTGTTGCCGATACGCAGGCGCTTGCTTCGCGTTCACGGCCACCGCGTCACCACGCGCCGGCGCGCCGCAGGCACCGCAACAGGACGCGGGCACCACGACACAATCGGAGGGCACCACGCAGCTGGTTGGTAGCTCCCCGACGCCTGCGCTGCCACCGGAGCCGCCTGCACCAGAGCCACCTGCACCAGAGCCACCTGCACCAGAGCCACCCGAGCCAGAGCCACCTGCGCCGCCAGTAGAACCCGCGTCACCGCCATCGCCGCTGCTCGTGCTACCGCCGCACGCGACCACCACGCTCAGCAGGCCGAGCCAGCCGACCCTGCCAAAGCGAAAACGCCCGATCGAATCGATTCCGTGAGGTAACATTACTCGAGATAGTAGCTGGCTGAGCAGTGGCCATCGACGCACACGGCTACTGCGTCCGAGGGGTACTGGGGCAGGCACTCATCGCATGCAAAGCCAGGATCGCAGACGATGGACTCGATCCCCCCCTGCTTGCCGACGGCGGTCAGGTGCCCAGCGTCCGTCGGCCCCCCGCACTCACAGCAGGTGTTGGTGCGAAGCCGGCAGTCAGCATCCGTCGCGCACTTCGCCAGGGGCTCCAGGGACAAGTCCACGAGCTTGCAGCGACCCGCCTCGCAGGTAGCGACCAGCGCGGGGTTCGGGAAGCTGGCGCACTTTGGACAGGGCACGGGCTCCGAACACACCTCCTTGGCAACCTCGTCGACGCGGTTCTTGTTCACCGCGAGCCTATCTGAAGCGCTCGCTGGACCGCAGGTGTCGCAACAGCCATTGAGCACCACCACGCAGTCGGAGGGCACACCACACGCGACGTCATCGGGCACGAGGTTGGCGCCCCCGGAGCTGCTGCCTGCGTTACCCCCGCCGGCAGTCCCGGTGCCCGCGGCACCGCCGTTCGCATGGCTGCCACCGCTGCCGCCAGTGCCGCCGCTGCCGGAAGTACCACCGCTGCTCGAGCCGCCACTGCTAGAACCGCCGCAGCCCGCGAGCGCCGCGACGCTCAGGCTGGCGACGATTATCCGTGAGGTAATTTGGAGCTTCGCCATCTCAGTCCGCTGGATAGTACCAGGAAGCTTGGCAGTGTCCCTTGATGCACTCCGCTTGGACGAAACCCGGCGTATTGCCGTAATCGGGGACACAGTCATCGCAGGCGGTGTTGGGATCACAGACCAGGGACTCGAAGCTCTGGTCCTTGCGGATGGCGATCAAGTGCCCCTCGTCCGTCGGGCCCCCACACTCGCAGCACGTGTCCGTTCGAATGCGGCAGTCGTCACCGGTGACGCACTCCGTGATCGGGTCCTGCTGCAGATCGACCAGCGTGCACTGCCCGGCTCTGCAGGTCGCGAGCAGCGTGGGATCCGGAGGCGCTGCACACGCGGGACAGCCGAAGTCTTCACCGCACGCTGCTTGACTCACTGCGGCAGCCTGATCTTTGCGAACCGCTTGCGCGTCGCCGCGGCTCGGCACGCCACAACTGCCGCAACAGCTGACCGGCATCACGATGCAGTCAGAAGGCACCTGGCAGTCGTTGGGGACGCCAGCGCTCCCGCCGCTACCGGAGCTGCCAGCGCTTCCCGCGCTGCCACCGCTGCCGGAGTTCCCCGCGCTGCCCCCACTCCCGGCGTTGCCCGCGCTCCCACCGACGCCTTGCCCGCTACTCGCGGAGCCACCACACCCGGCGCTCAAGCCGGCGCCGAGCAGCACCACACTCACCCCCAAACCCACAACTCGCAGGGAAGCCATGCTCAGTGCCTAGCACTAGGTGTGCCACTCAGTCGGAGCTCGACCGGCTCACGGAAGCACTGGGTCAACCGCTCGCGTTTTCTGCGTGAATCACTGACGCGCGAGCGACTCTCTGGCTCCGAGCCGTGGCCCAATGTGAGCCAGTTCCGGTCGACTGCGTCGCACCTCACCAGCTGACGCTGGAGGCTGACTCGCTGGGAGGCAGCTTGATCCAGAGGTAGTGCGCGTCGCTCGTCCAGCCCGAATCGACGCCCAGCAGCGCGCTCAGGTCGCTGCTCTGGTTCAGTGGGGAACCGCCGAGGCTCACCGTAGTTGGTAGCGTGTCGAGGCGCACCCGCAGGATGGTGGAGCGGCTGGTACGGCTGAGCTGCACCCCGCTAGCGGTCAACTGCACCTGGGTGGTGGCACCATCAGCGTCGTGGGCGGTGAAGCTCGACCCCGCGCTCCGGGGATACAGGAGCCACGTACTCGAACCAGCAAAGCCTGCGCTGCCAATCCCGGTGGCGTCATTACTAATATCCATGGGGATAATCGCACCCTCACGCACGAACAGGGGGATCCTGGCGGGATCCGTCGAGTCGTACGCCGTCAGGGTCTGCCCACCATCGAGGGCGGAGGCGTTTGCGTCCCACCAGTCGTAGTAGCGCGCGCCTGCGGGCAGCACGACGTCACGTACTCCTGTGTCATCCAGGATCGGCGCCACGAAGAACGCCTCCCCCAGGTGATAGCGATAGTCCCCAGCCCAGCTGGGGAGTTCGCCCTCGGGGCGGATGATCTGCTCAGCGCCTGCATAGGCCTCCTCGGCGAGACTGTAGAAGAACGGCACCAGCTCGTGATGCAGCGTGGCCCAGTAGCGATAGATGGCCAGCGTCTCGTCCGGCTTGTCGGGCACCGCCCAAG
>JAUILJ010000210.1 GCA_030433055.1 Polyangia bacterium | reverse complement strand
CCGTCGTGGTGCGCAAGGGCTACGGCGCTGGCTACTACGTGATGTGCGGTCGGGCGTACGAGCCTGATCTGCTCCTCGCCTGGCCTGGTGCCGAGATCAGCGTGATGGGCGCCGAGGGCATGCTGGGTATTGCTGGGCGGAAATTGTTCGGCGGCATGGATCCGCCGCCTGACGTCAAGGCTCAGATCATCGAGCGGCTGCAGGCCAACATCGACATCGATCGCGTCGCTGGCTGGGCGCTCGTGGACGACGTGATCGATCCGCGAGACACCCGCCTCGCGTTGGCCTGGGGCCTCGAGCTCACGGCGCACAAGCGCGTCGAACGCCCCGCCAAGAAGCGGGGCGTGATGCCGGTCTAGCTTCTTGGTCGCTCAGCGCCGCGGGAGGCGGAACGGCTTCTCGCCGCCGCGAATGCGTACGGTCGCTGGTTGCTCAGCCACGATGCGTCCCGTGAAGCCTTGAAGGCCGAACTGAGCGCCGTCGTCCTTGCTGTCGAAGCGCGCCCGGATCAGGTACAGCCCGGGGCGGTCGAAGGTGCCGCGGGGGCAGAGCTCTACCAGGCGGCTGACCACGCTGATGCTGCGCCCTGGGCGCAACGTCGTGAAAGCCTGTGCCTCGGGGAAACGTGTTCGGGGCTCTGGAGTGCAGCTCTTCAACCCGTCGGGGCCCATCACCTCGAAGCTCAAGAGCTCGCGGCGGAAGTACACTACGAGCTTCTTGTCCTTGCTCGGGTTCTTGAGCTTCACCTTCACCGTCGCCAGGCGCTCGGCGGCGGCGTCGGAGCCCGTCTGCATGGTGAGCGTGGGCTCCGGCGCATCCCAGTCGCTCTGTTCGGGCTTCTCTTCGTCGTGCAGGGCGTCCTTGGACCAACCCGCGTACGCGCTGCGCAGGCCCAGGGCCTTGCCCTCGACCAGCTTCAGGTGGGTCTCCTGCTTCGGGAGATTCGTGTGCTTGGCGCGTCGCTGCTTCTTTCCGCGCCGTGGTCGCTCCGGCGGCGTCACCGCGAACGGAGCTTGGAGGATCTGCGTCTGGAGCTTCTTGCCACCCTTCCAGGATGTCTTGAACTTCTTGGGCCAACCGAAGCGCGGGTACACGATCGCGCCCGCGACCAGGTCGGTTTGTCCGCCGGCTGCGAAGCAGTACAGGCGGGGATCGAAGCGCTGGCCGAAGCGCTCTCCCGGCCGCAGCATCAGGCTGAAGTCCTTGTCAGCGTGCTTTGGGAATAATTCCGCAGGGAGACGACAGGTGCGGCGCTTCTTCTTCCCAGGGACCTGGACCTCGAACCACAGCAGGCGCGGATCGGCCGCGACGCGCACTGGTCGCTCTCCGGCGTTCTTGATCTCGTAGCTCCAGGGTAGCCCAGGCCCGTGCTGCTTGACGCTCAGCTCCACCTCGGAGGGGGCTGGCTGCGTCTCTTCCGGCTCTGGTTCCGCAGCATCGCCTGCGTCCGCTTTGGGCGCGTCTCCGTCGACGATCTTGGTCGGCGGTTCGATGGGCTTCTTCAGGGGCTTCTTGGGGACAGCGGCGGCGTTCGTCGCGAGTCCAGCGACGGCGAGCAGGCAGCCAAGCACCAGAGGTCTCATGCCTGGACGCTACAATGAGATGCCCCGCTAGGCCACGGCCGCGGTACGCCTTGTCAGGTTGACGCAGCCGTCCGCTCCAAGTCCCGATCAGGGGTTTGGGGTGAGACGCGATGTCCGAGCGCCTGACCTCACCCCCTGATCCGCTGCATTGTCGGTTCCTTGGGCGGCATGCCTTGGTAGGCTCCTGCGCCCATGACTCAAGCCGTTGCTCCGAGCGCCCTCGCGCTGCGCGGGCTGTACGCGATCCTGGATTTGGACACCCTGGAGGCGAGAGGACTGCATGCGACGGATGCCGCGAACGCGATCCTCGAGGCGCGACCATGCGCGCTGCAGCTGCGGGCGAAGCATGCGTCCGCGCGCGACAGCTTGGCGCTGCTCGACGCGTTGTTGCCATTGTGTCGCGCGGCGGGGGTGCCGCTGTTCATGAACGATCGCCCCGACGTGGCTTTGCTGGCAGGCGTCGATGGGGTGCACCTGGGGCAAGACGATCTGCCGCTCGCCGACCTGCGTCGCCTGTTCGAACTCACCGATCGCAGGCTGTGGGTGGGAGTGTCCACTCATGATCTCGAGCAGCTGAGGCGCGCCCTCGCGCTGGGACCGGACTACGTCGCGTTCGGGCCGGTGTTCGCCACGCGTTCCAAGCAGAACCCCGACAGCGTCGTCGGGCTCGAGCGCCTCGAGGCGATGCACGCGCTCAGCCGTGAGGCACAGATCCCACTGGTCGGAATCGGCGGCATCACGGCGGAGCGCGCTGCCGACGTTGCTTGCCGCGCGGAAGCCGGTGCGGTGATAGCCGAGCTGTTCGCCGGCGGTCAGGCGGAGATCACCGCGCGGGCGGCCAAGCTCCAGCGTTTGCTCTCGGCGTGAGCGGACGCTAGCCGCGGCGCAAGGTCGCGATCAAGCTCTCGACGGTCAGAGCCGGGGAGGCGTTCTGCTCCAGTGCCTCCATCGACTCGCTCACGGCTGCGTAGCGCCGCGCTGCCTTCTCGGCGGAAGCTGGATCCTTGCTCACGACGACCCGCGCGCGCTCCGCCAGGCTGTGCCCCAAAAACGCCAGCTCCTGGCGCAGCTCCCGGCGGTCCTTGTTGCGCAGGTCGAGGCCGGAGATGGCCGAGCCCAGATCGGGGGCCTGGAGCGCGCGCTTGATGTTCTCGACGAACTCCGCGCGGCGCTCCGAGAGCTCCACGTCGGACAGCTCCAGAGCTCGCGCGGCGCTGCCGCCAGCGAAACGCGCGACGCCAGCATCGACGCCGTTTGCCTCGAGGATACGGGCCACCACGGCATCTGGCAGCGGGCCGAAGCGCAGCGCGAGGGTCCGCGAGCGGATGGTGTCCAGCATGCGCCCCGGGCTGTCGGTCAACAGGATGAAATGGGTGGCCGGAGGTGGTTCCTCCAGGGTCTTGAGCAGGGCGTTGGCTGCTTGGAGCGTGAGCTCGTGGGCGTCGCGGATGATGAACACCAGCGCACGGCCCTCGTGCGGTGAGTAGCCTGCGCGGTTCAGCACCACCTCTCGGATCTGCTGCACGCTGATGCCGTTGCTCTCGGATTTGCCGAGGGTCTTGGAGTACAGCCCCCGCGCCACGAGGATCACATCCGGGTGCCCGGGCACACAGGGCTCGTCAGGGCTCAGCGTGACTGCGCGTCGACAAGCCGAACAGCTCCCGCACGCGAGTCGCTCACTGGTGGGCTCGCTGCAGACGAGCGCCTGCGCCAGCGCGAACGCGGCCCGCTCCTTGCCGACGCCGGCGGGGCCTTCGAAGCGGTATGCGTGGTGCACATGTCCGCGCTGGAGAGCCAGCGTCAGAATCCGCACGGCAACCGGCTGCCCCAGCAGCTGATCGAAGCTCACTCGCCGCCTGCCCAGGATAGGCCGCCAGACTCGATCACCCCAGGCCAGCCGTCAACGTAGCGGGACGGCTCGCCAGGGCCAGAGACGTCCACCCAGAACGGGTGGCCGCTGCCGAACGGCCGCACGTCCACGTGGATGAAGTTGTGGTGGGGGTAGTAGCCGCAGCCCACGTCCTTGAGCTTGTGGCAGTACTTGAACAGATCCTCGTTGGGGACGCCGGTCATGAACAGATCGAGCGCCCGCCCCTTGCGGTGGTAGCTACTATGCGCATCCCTGCGGTAACCGCTGATCAGATAGATGGGGTGTCCGGGATAGGCCAGCGCGAGCTTGTTCACCAGCCAGAGCAGGCGCGGGTGGAGCAACTTCACGCCGCGCAGCCACTCCCCGTTGGCAGTCGCTGCGGGGTCGGGCTCTGCAGGCAGCGGCAGGTCCGGTCGCTCGATTCCCGGTGGGCGCGCCATCACGCTGAGCCGGTCGAGCGCTTCGGGTGCGATCGAGCCGTCGCACTCGAGGAGCAAGAAGCGATCGGTCTCCCCGCCGTAGCGCCCGATCGTCAGCTCGCGAGGGGTGGGTTCCCAGGCAGCACACGGCTTGCGCAGCGGCGCGAACGAGAATGGAGCTAGCGGGGCAGGCGGTGCTTGGAGCGCCCAGGTCGGGAGCAGCTGCGGCCCGCGCCAGGGCGAGCTGAGGTCTTCGCCCAGCGCCGGGAGCGTTGCCTGGCTGCGCGGGCTGTCCAGCCACGCCGGAAGGTCGCCGTCGGCGGCGTCTGGATCCGTGGGGAGAAAGCTCGGGAAGTAGAGGTCGAGGCTCGGAGGGGGTTCCTTCTGGCCGTCGAGCCACACCAGGTGCAGGTCGCTCTTGATGGCGCGCTGGCCGAAGCGGCCGTGCCAGTACTCATCGGCCGGGTGGCGGCGCTCCACCGACGGGTTGACGAAGCGCTCGAGCAACGGCGCGTCGGACCAGGTCGGCAGGCGATAGCTCTGGTCCGACTCCCCCACGAGCCAGGAGGTCGAGCTGAGCGGCCCCAGATCTCGCGTCGGCAGGCTGGGTCCGCGCAGCGTCGTGGCGCGAGGCCCGGCCAACGCCGAGGTCGACAGGCACAGGCCGAGCACGAGCGCGGCGAGGTGACCCGTGGGTCGCCACCCGGAACTCAGAGTCACCGCACGCCTGTTCACCGACGAAACATGCGCCACTCGCCTCGGGGTCGTCAACTCCACGCGACTGTTTGCGGAATCGGAAGCGATGGAAATCCCGCGACTTCGCGCTTGGGGCAGAGCGCGTTGGGTCGTAGCCTTGGGGTTGATGCGCACGCTTCGCTTGTTTCTGGTCCTGGGTGTGGTCGCTGCCGGGTCGGTGGGCTGCAGCTCGACGTCGATCAACGAATCGTCGAAGGGGGGCACGGGCGGAACATCCGGTGGTTCTGCCGGCAGTTCCAACGGCGGTAGCGGTGGCGCCGCGGGCGGCAGCGGTGCCGCGGGCGGCAGCGGAGCCACGGGCGGCAGCGGAGCCGCGGGCGGCAGCGGAGCCACGGGCGGCAGCGGAGCCATGGGTGGCAGCGGCGGCGTTGGTGGTAGCGCAGGCAGCGCAGGCAGCGCAGGCACCGCAGGCACGGGGGGGGCCACCGCATCGCTGTCGGAGCTGCGGGCGATGCCCGACGGCGTCGTCGATGTCTACGTCGATGGCGTCTACGTGACCTACCTACGCACCAACAGCTTCATGGTGCAGAAGCAGCGCACGGGCCCAGCGATTCTGGTGTTCGAAGGCAAGGCCCCCACCGTGAGCGTCGGCAACAAGCTCGACCTTTGGGTCAAGGGTCTCGGCAGCTTCAACGGTCAGAAGCAGATCAGCGACCTCGAGATCCTCGCGAGCGACAACGGCCAGTTCGACGTCGTCACCAACCTGACTCAAACGCTCTCGGCTGGGGCAGGCACCCCACCCGGCGAAGACTTCGAGAGCGAGCTCATAAGTTTGAACCAGGCGACGGTGGACACGGTCGGGACCCCCGGAGGAACGGAGTTCCGTATCCTCTACGGCAGCGCACCCATCGCCGCGCCGCTCTTCCTCCTCGAAGATCCCGGTCTCTGCGCGGGGGCCAAATTCGACTTCGTTGGGCCCGTCTTCGACTGGCCCACAGGGCACCAGCTCCTCAGCGAACACAGCGCCGACTTCAGCAACATCGACACCACGGGCTGCTCGAACTAGCGGCTGTTCGAGCGACCGTGGGGAACGATCCAGCGCGTCTTTCGGTGCGCAGGATGGTTCGGGAGGGGAGTGAGCGGATGCGACCGTGGGCGCGAGCGGATCGCCCTGATCGGGCCTCCTGCAGTCTTCCTGATATATCCGTGTGGAACAGAACTGAGTCGAGGTTGACGGCCTTCAGCCGCCTGCCGCCGCCTTGGCGGCTTCGATCTCCTTGAGCCCCAGGCGCAACAACAACAAGAACAGCTGGTAGGCCTCGTCGGCCTTTGCCTCGTCGCCCTCGAGGTACTCGGCGACGGACAGGCCGTTGAGCACCGCGATGATCAGCGAGCTGACGGGCACCAGCTGCCCCCCGAGCGCCTGAGGATCGCCGAGCACGTCGGCCATCCCCTCTTGCACGAGCTTGCGGCTGTCTTGATGCAGCGCGGCTGCGCGCCGCTTGAGCTCTTCATCGCGCCTGGCCGACGCCCAGACCTCGATGTTGAGCCAGAGCGTGGTCCGGTTGTCCTTGAGCGCGCCCCACAAGGCGTTGAGGGCGCTGGTCGCCCGTCGCGCGGGGCTCTCGGCACTGGGGACCTGGTTGAGCGCCGCCCGCACTCCGTCCAGGTGGCGGTGATAGGTGTAGCTCTGGACCTCGTGGATCAGCGCCGCCTTGCTGGCGAAGTAGTAGTGGACGATGCTCTTGCGCAGCCCGAGCTCCTTGCCGATCTCCGCGAGGGTGGTCGCGCTGAAGCCCTTGCGCGCAAAGCACTTGGCGGCAGCTGCCAGGATGGATGCGACCCGCGGGTTGTCCCAATCCACGGCGCGGGGGGCAGACTCGTTGGTTTCCGGCTGCTCGCTCGCACCACCGGGTGTGCTCGACTCATCTGAAGCTGACATGTTCCCCTTACATTCGAGCGCGCGTCGAAAGCGGTAAGCTTCACTGCGCGTCGTCGGCCCTACGTTCGGCTGAGTGGTTTTCACTCAGCCACACCGGACTCGTCAAGAGGACAGCCTGAATTCGGTCATTATCTCGCGGGCTTTCGACCGTATAGCCGTTCCAGCACTCGGCTGAACTCGGGTGCGGGCTCGATCAAGCTCATGGGATCGTGGGTCCGCACGCCTGGTGTCCTCGCCTTTGCACGCGCAACCTCCGCGAGGGCTCGGGTGGGGGACAAGCCTTCGGCGCACAACAACGCGGCCACCACGCTCACACTCCGACTCATCCCAGCGGCGCAGTGCACCAACACGTTGCCCGCCTCGAGCCGCCGTCGGATGAAGCGCTCGGCCACGCGCAGCGCCGCCTCGAACTCTCGTTCGCCATTACCGCCGTCCGCGATGGGCAACTCGAGCCACTCGGTCTCATCCGCCTCGGGGCCGTGAATCGTATCCTCCGGGAACAACGGCATGGGACACAGTGACACCACTCCGCTGAACGGGACGAGCTCGCCGGACGGGAGCGGGCGCCGCACGCCAGCGAGCGCTGCCACGCCCGACGCATAGTCGCCGAGGTAGAGCCGATCACGGATCAGCCACATCGCTCGCCTCCTACAGCGGCGCCGGAAGTTGCGGCGAGATGCATGGATGCACGGACGCCGAGAGCTCTCGCGCTACTTCTTCGCGGCGGGCTTCGAAGCAGGCTTCGAGGCGTCTGCTTTCGCGGGCTTGGCATCCTTGCCGTCTGCCTTCTCGTCGTCGCCGTCTTCGTCGTCGCCGTCTTCGTCGTCGTCCGCATCGTCGCCCTTCGCTGGTTTGGCGTCGGGCGCGGGCTCGGTGGCTTCCTCCTCGTCCTCTTCGATCTCTTCGTCGTCGAGGTCGTTCGTCTCGGGCATCGGTGCGTAGACCGGCTCCACGTCGGGCACGCTCGCAACGGCGCCACCGCCGCAGGCGATGGCCAAGGGAGAGCACAAGAGAACCAGCATCAGGGACGAGCGCGTCATGGGCTGCAGGCTACCCAAAACCCTTGACGTTTGCAGCCGAATCTTTGGCGCCGCGCCGCGGCCTCTGTCGCGGCTCAGTCTTCGGCCTTGCCGCTGTGGTGCTCGAACACGGGCATGCCGGCTTCCCTCGTCCAGCCTGATTCGCCGTATTTCCCCTTCTCGCGGTTCTCCCAAAACTCCACCTGCTTGGGGTCCTTGTCGTCCACGCTCTTGGTGATCACCAGCAGCTCATCGGCGAGATACTCGCCGTGGGGGTCGTCCGGAGCCTTCTCTTTGCCGTCAGGGCTGCTGCCCACACGGATGATCTGCTGAGTCGGGGGATACGTCTCGTCCCAGCGCTCGCGGATCGCGTGGGGGCCGTCGCGGGTGACGCGGTAGCGCCGCAGGCGAAACCCCGGCACGCCACGCTGAGCGAGCGCGCGCACGCCGCTCTTCAGGCTGGAGTCGGGGCGCTCGACCTCGTCGTAGGGGATGGTGGCCAGGATCCGGCGAATCAGCGTGACTGTCTTCGCTGGCTTAGGGCCCAGAATTTCCGCTCGGACTTTGCCACCACGGACCGTCTCATGCAGAACGATGGGGAAATCCTGGTTGTTCTTCAGTCGGAAGTTGATGGTTGGGTACACGACCGTCGCGTCCATTCCCATCTTGATGTACGAGCTCGGCCGTGTGTGGGGGTAGCGCTCGGCGACCTCGAGCCCGGCGAAGAACGCGGCGCCGTGGAGTGTCCCGGAGATCTGGCACGTCCCGCCGCCGATGCCATCCACTAGCTCGCCCTGGGCGATCACGGCGGCGACCTTGTAGCCGGCGGCCTCGTCTCGGGGGCCCACGACGTCGTTGAAGTCGAACACCTCACCAGGCATCAGCACGTGTCCGTCGAGGCGAGAAGCCGCGAGCCTCAGGTTGAACGTACGCTCCCGTGAGCGCTGGGAGCGGTCATAGGGCGTCTCGAAAGCACCCAGGACATGATCGAAAGCTACGCCTTCGAGCTCTTTGCTGACACGCCTCGGGCGTTGCTCCTCGAACACCACCTGAGCGCGATCCTCACCCCGTAGTAGAGCCGTGCGGAAAGATGCGAGCGTCAGGTCGACGTCCAGCTGCCTGCCCATCACCTCCGGCACCAGGACGCGCTTCTCGAGATCCAAGCGCGCGTCGACGGGGAGCCGATCGAGCTCGCCCTTCAACGAGAGCAGCGTTGGCAGCGCTGCGTCGGCGTCGATGACGATTGGCACCGGTAGGTCGATGCGCTGACTCTTGTCGCCGTTGCGCCACACCCGGCGCATGGGGCTGGTGGGATCCTGAGCGTCCCGCACCAACTCCGAGAGCCGCACCTTGTCGATCTCGACTCCCAGCCGCCCCGGTTGAATGCGCTTCGGATCCCCACCGGCGATTTCCAGCGCGAAGCGCCGGGCGACGTAGCTGCGAACGCGCTCCGCGGCCCTGGAGGTGGCCTGTTCGTCGAGGGGCAACGGCTTGCCCAGCAGCCACACCTCGGGTGCCCGCTCCTTGAGATCGTCCGGCGGCGGGCCTTTCGGCGTCAGCAAGAGGCCAATCGCCAGCCCCGCGATCAGCGCGATCCCGAGGCTCAGGGCCGTCTTGATGGCGGCTGTAGGAATGTCGCGACCGGCGATGCGCATAGAGGCCGGCGCATCTTGGAAACCGTCCCTCCATCCGTCAAGCAAGCAGCGCTGACCTTCGCCTCGTGGAGCGTGCTAAGAGACGAACTGCGCGCGCCCGCGCTGGCGCTCGAGAGCCCCTGGAGTCAGTGTCGCCGGCCCCGACCGGCTGACCTCCGCGAGCTGACGATGGACGACCAAGGAGAGGAAAACCCAAGCGGCGACGAGTCGGAGTCCGACGTGTTGCCCCAGTTGGTGCAAGAGAAGCTCGATGCGCTCCCTGCGCGACCCGGTTGCTATGTCTTCCGCGACAAGCAGGGCAAGCCGCTGTACGTGGGTAAGGCGAAGAGCCTGCGCTCGAGGGTGAGGAGCTACTTCCAGCAAGGGAGCAGCGATGTGCGCGCGTTCATCCCCTTGCTCTTGCGCCGGGTCGCCGACCTCGAGACGTTCGTCACCTCGACGGAGAAAGAGGCGGCGATCCTCGAGAACAGTCTGATCAAGGAGCGCCAGCCGCGCTTCAACGTCAAGCTGCGTGACGACAAAGAGTACCTGACGCTGCGCCTCGACTTGAGGGGCGAGTCCCAGGGAGGCCAGCGCTGGCCTCGGCTGGAGCTGGTGAGGCGCCCCAACGACGATGGAGCGCGCTACTTCGGGCCTTTCCACTCGGCAACAGCGGCGCGGCGCACCCTGCACCTGGTAGAAAAGCACTTCCAGCTGCGTACGTGCAGCGACAGCGAGCTGGCGTCGCGCAAGCGCCCCTGTCTGCAGTATCAGATCAAGCGCTGTCTGGCGCCCTGCGTGTACGCCATCGACGAGGAGCACTATTCTCAGCAGGTGCGCTCGGTGGCTCTGTTCCTCGAGGATCGCCACGACGAGCTCTCGCAGGAGCTCGAGGAGCGCATGTACGACGCGAGCCAGTCGATGCAGTTCGAGCTCGCCGCGACCTATCGCGATCAGCTCCGCGCCGTGAGCGTGGTGCGCCAGCAGCAGCGTGTCGTGGTCGTCACGGATCGGGACCAGGACGTGATGGGTCTGTACCG
>JAUILJ010001071.1 GCA_030433055.1 Polyangia bacterium | reverse complement strand
CTTCTCGAATCCCTCGCCCCTGCTGCCGTTCGCCGACGCGATCATCCTGGGGGAGGCAGAGGAGATTGTGGCCTGGGCGGTGCAAACCATCGCCGCGAGCCCGGATCACGCAGCGGCTCGCGCTGAACTCGCGAAGCACCCGAACATCAGCGTCGCTGAGCACCACGGCGAGACGCTGGCGACGATCGCCGCCTGTGACAACGCGCTGCTGCCTGCCCACAGCGCGATCCGCACGCCCCACACCGAACTCTCGAACATGTTCTTGATCGAGACGGAGCGCGGATGCTCACGCAGCTGCCAGTACTGCGTCATGCGGCGCTCCACGAACGGCGGCATGCGCCTGGTCCCCCAGGAAGTGATCCTGGAGACGATCCCCAAGGACGCCAAACGCGTGGGTCTGGTGGGGGCGGCCGTGAGTGATCACCCGCGAATCGTGGACATCGTCAACAGCCTGGCCGATCGAGGCTGCGAGGTCGGACTGAGCAGCCTGAGACCCGACCGGCTCAAGGATGAGCTGGTAGCGTGCCTGCGCCGTGCTGGCTATCGGTCGCTGACGACGGCGCTGGACGGGCCGAGCGAGCGCCTGCGCGAAATGATCGAGCGCCGTGGAAGAGAGAAGCACTACGAGAACGCCGCTCAGCGTGCCCGCAAGTACGGCTACGATCGGCTGAAGCTATATCTAATGATCGGGCTCCCCGGGGAAACAGATGAGGACATCGACGAGTGCGTCGGCTTCGTCACCGAGCTCTCGAGGCAGATCCCCATCGCCCTGGGCATCGCGCCGTTTTGCGCGAAGCGCAACACGCCACTCGACCGCCAGGCGTTCGCTGGAGTGGACCTGGTCAACGCCCGCCTCGACCGCCTGCGTCGCGGCCTCAAGGGACGAGCAGACGTACGCGCGACGAGCGCGAAGTGGGCGTGGGTCGAGTACGTGCTGGCTCAGGGCGGTAGCCCCGAAGGCGTGGCCCTCGCGGCGGCGGTGCGTGACGGTGGCCGCTACGCGGACTACCGCAAGCACTTCAAGCAGCTTGGGCACCTACCGAATCCAAAACCCAGTGGGCTTACCGCAGGGAAGCGCCTCCCCCTCGCAGATAGCTAGCTCGCGGCTCTGAAACGCGCAGCGTCACGACGCAGCAACGCCGCCCAGCGCGAGCGCGGGACGGCGTCGATGGCTCACAGCAGCCTGAACTCTCAGAGGCCGAAGTACTGCTCGATCAAGCTGCACAGCGCGCCACCCGGGCAACACTCGGTGACGTTGTATTGCTCGCTGACGATGCACACCTTCGCGCCTTTGCTCGGGTAGTAGTAGCTCCAGAAGAAGCACATCTCCTGGTTTGCGCTCTCTCCGAAGCCGACGTTGCTGTCCCCCGTGTTGTCCCACTCGCAGCTGAAGTTGAAGCCGCCTCCCTGAGGAACCTGGAAGGGCGGGTCGTGCTTCACCGTCTCTGGCTCGTCCCACGCCCAGTTGGGGACGTTGTACACGGCCGAACCGGGATCCGAAGCGCTGGCAACGGAGTCCACGGTCATGTCGGTACCGTACTGGTGAGTGTGCCCGGTGATGGCGAAGAAGTTGGAGTCGGCGTACTCGGAGGGCAGCTTGAAGAACAGAGGCCCGAGCTTCTGGGTGCCGTGAGCAGGCACGTTGATGTCCGGGCTCCCGATGAACAGGAAGTCCGCCTCGTTCTGGAACTCGTTGTCGTCCATGGTGTGGAAGGCGGACGTCGCGGTGACCTCGACAGGACTCGTCGTGGTGTTGATGTAGTGCAGCTCGATGCGAATCATCTGGTTTGCGTCGAGGGTGAAAGCCACCCCCTCGGGCAACCGGAGCTCATCCTGGTGCTTCTGGGTCACCATCAGCGGCGCGCCCTTGTCGGGGCTGAGCGTCTCCACGAAGGGAGCACAGTCAAAAGGAGTCA